>CAZBZA010000538.1:0-2819 GCA_964495865.1 uncultured Lentimicrobiaceae bacterium | reverse complement strand
CTTTATCCTTTTATGTATTTTTTCCTGGGGCTGTCCGAACTCCTGCTCCGCTATGTTTTCGGTTTAAAAACAGGCAATGTAAAATACCAGTTCTCAACCATTGATTTTGACGAATACATCCGCGATTTCTACAACCCGGCAGCAGCGCAGGTTGACGAATCGAGCGAGATACAGATGATTCAGAACGTACGCGAATTCCACTCCACCAAAGTACGTGAGTGCATGGTGCCGCGAAACGAAATTCTTGCCGCCGACGATAGCATTTCGATCGACGAAATTCACACACTTTTCATCGATTCGCAACATTCTAAAATTCCTGTTTATAAGCAAACCATTGATAATCTTACAGGATATATTCATTTGTACGACCTTTTTGGCAAGCCAAGGGATATTAAATCTGTTTTAAGGCCAGTTATTATTGTTCCTGAAACTATTTCGGCCAGCAATGCGCTTAATATGATGATAAGCCAGCGACGGAGTGTTGCCGTTGTAGTTGATGAATTTGGCGGAACCGCCGGAATGGTAACGGTTGAAGACCTGATTGAAGAGATATTTGGGGAAATCGAGGATGAATTTGATGTTGACGAACTGCTTGTTAAGCAAATTTCTGAAAACGAATTTATTCTTTCAGGACGCCTCGAAATCGATTTTCTTAACCAGGAATATTCACTCAACCTGCCCGAATCCGACGAATATGAAACCCTGGCAGGACTTATTCTGAACCATAACCAAAGCATTCCTCAAATCCGCGATGAAATAACATTTGAGACATTCACATTCACAATACTCGAAGCGTCGGGAAGCAGGATCGATAAAGTACAGTTGAAAATTTCAAGGTAATATAATGTAAGTTGATGAAATACATATAGATGGATCTCAGCTGTTAGAAACAGAAAGTTATGAATAAGCTTGTGAAATCTTCAGTAGTATTGATAGTATTGACAATAGTTATGGCAGCTCTCACTTTCAAGACAGACTTTTTAACTGAACAAAAAAAGTATGCGAGAGTACGATCAGCTTTTTCAGAGAAAGAAACATTAGTTTTACAGCAGCTTAAGAAATTAGATTTAGAAGCTAATAACTTTAATATTCTTATTGCTGTATACAAAGACAGTGATGAGTTTGAAATTTATGCTAAGAAAAAGTCTGAAATAAATTACAAATTATTGAACACGTATACGATTTGTTCACGTTCGGGGAAACCTGGACCCAAAAGAGAGCAAGGTGACTATCAGGTTCCGGAGGGCTTTTACAAAATTGACCAATTTAATCCTGCAAGTAATTTTCATTTATCTCTTGGACTGAATTATCCAAATCAATCCGATCGACGAAAGAGTGAGGCTTCAGATTTAGGGGGAGCTATTTTTATACATGGTTCCTGCGTGACAATTGGTTGCTTGCCAATGACAGACGAAAAAATCAAAGAAATCTACATTTATGCAGTTCTTGCTAAAAATAATGGACAATCCAATATCCCGGTATATATTTTTCCCTTCAAAATGACAAACCAAAATTTTAAGGTTTACAAGGAAAAATATAAAAGTAACAATGATTTAATTGGTTTTTGGACAAACCTGAAGGTTGGTTTCGACAAATTTTTAAAGGAAAAAAAAGAATTGAAAATCGTTGTTGAAGCAAATGGAGACTATAAATTCTGAAATTACAGGTACAATTTAATGGTTGTAAAGTGCAGGTTGTGAATTCGAAACATTTTTAACATGCTATCCATCTCGTTAAAACTGAAATAGTTCTGAAGTTGGTATAATCTGTTAGCCCCAGCTATGATTATTCCGTTTCCAATATGTTTCAAGATATATATTACCACAGCAACTGATTAGGATAACCTGTTAATAGCATCTCTCAATTTAATACGGAGCATCTCCTGATTTGTGCATTATTACAGGGTTCCGACAGGCTTCAGTTAAGAGATTCATTACTAAAGGATTCCTAATTGTGGCTCAGTAGTTAAGTTTTGAAAAATAATTTTTCCAACTGAGGAATTATTGTAAATTTGCACCTCTTTTCACGTAAACTATTAAATTACATACAAATGGCAATTATTGGCGAAATACGAAAACGTTACTGGTTACTTGTAGCTATTATTGGTGTTGCACTTCTACTTTTTGTGCTCAGCGATTTTCAACGTAAAGGATCAAAACAAACAAATACAATAGGGTCTATTGCAGGCGAGAAAATCGCAATTACTGAATTCAACAAAAAAGTTGATGAAAATACAGAAATGCAAAAAACCAACAGCGGAAAGGAAAACCTCACTGCTGAAGAAAATTACCAGGTTCGCCAGCAAACATGGCAACAGGTAGTGAACGAAATAGTTATGAACAAGCAATTCGAAATACTTGGAATTACTGTTTCAGTGGAAGAACTTGACGACCTTATCAGGGGAAACAACCCGCATCAATATATCGTTCAGAGTTTTACTGATCCCCAAACAGGGCAGTTCGATCAGAAAGCAGTAAATAATTTCCTGCAGAACCTCGACAATCCCGAAATGGTAGCTCCCGAAATGAAACAACGCTACCTTTTAATGGAGAAAGCCATCAAGAGTGACAGGCAGACGTTGAAATACAACAGTCTCATAACCAAGGGTTTTTATGTGCCAACTGCATTAGCAAAACGTAATTTTGTAGAGTCAAATACAATGGCTCAGGTTCGTATTGCGGGTATGCCTTACCAGGTAGTTTCTGATAGCCTTGTTCCTGTTACCGATGCCGATTACGAAAAGTATTATAACGAAAACAAATACAAATTCAAACAGGAAAGGGATATCCGCGATATCGAATATGTTCTTTTTGAGCCTG
>CAZBZA010000537.1:0-2821 GCA_964495865.1 uncultured Lentimicrobiaceae bacterium | reverse complement strand
TAGTTTTCGTTTGTGCCATTATTTAATGGTGGTTGTCTATTCACTATTCACTCTTCACTTTTCACTTTTCACTCTTCACTTTTCACTCTTCACTCTTCACTCTTCACTTTTCACTATTCACTCTTCTCGTCAGTTCCTGGAAAACCTGCTCTAAATTATGCTCTTCGCGATGCAGCGAAAGAAGTGTGAGGTTATTCTCTACAGCAAATTTATTGATTCGTGGCCTGATATCTTCGCCTGGTTTCGCCTGCAGCTTCCACGAAAGGTCATTGATCCTGGACGCTTTTACAACGCCGGGTATGGAAAGAAGTTGCTTTTCAGTGGTTTGGGTCTCAAATTCTACTGTAACAATATCATGCGACTGTATAACGGAAAGTTCAGAAGTAGGGGCGTCGGCAACAATTTTTCCAAGGGTAATAATAATAGCCCTGCTACAAACGGCTTCCACTTCCTGCATAATATGCGTGGAGAGAATGACTGTTTTTTGTTTTCCGATTCCTTTTATCAACTCCCTGATTTCGAGCAACTGATTAGGGTCGAGGCCCGAAGTTGGTTCATCCAATATCAATACTTCCGGGTTATGGATGAGTGCCTGTGCCAGCCCAACACGCTGTTTGTATCCTTTCGAAAGCGTACCAATCTTTTTGTTTTGTTCCGGTCCCAAACCCGTTATTTCAATCATTTCGCGGATGCGGTTTGGTGCACTTTTCCCGAGTTTATGAATACCGGCAATAAATTCGAGGTATTCTTTAATATACATATCAGGGTATAATGGATTGTGCTCGGGTAGGTAACCGACTATCTTTTTTACATCTTCGGAGTGAAAAAGCACATCAAAACCATATACCGATGCTTCGCCCGAAGTAGGAGGGATGTAGCCGGTTAGTATTTTCATCAGTGTTGATTTACCGGCACCGTTAGGTCCTAATAAACCAACAACTTCTCCTTTTCCGATATTGATATTCACTTTATCCAGCACAGTTTGCGTGCCGTAAACTTTTGTAATATCGCGGGTTATGATTGACATCAGTCTTACTTTTTGAGTTCGCGAAATTATGAACTTTTTTAACTTAAACCCTCATAAATTGTTAATGAGCATTGCTAGGGAATACGAATTCAACAAATAACCTTTTATTCAAATATCCTTTAAATTCGCAAAAGAATAATCATGAACATTCAAGTTGAAAAATTGGAAACTACTATAAAGCTGTCCTTTTTCTGTGAAAAAAACTATCGCGAAATAATAAATTTGCCTGTTGCAATGGCCGATCCTGCTGATTGTATTTGAACAGAATAGAACCCTTGTTTAAGATTTTCAATATTAATTGTTTTTTTTATACTACCTGCCTCCCATGATGGAGTTGTGTATAAAACACATTGGCCTAGTGAATTATATACAGATATTACAATTTCGGAGGGGTTAGCAAACTGGTAACTAAGGTTAATTTTATTAGTGGCTGGGTTAGGAGCAATATTAATTTTGTTGGTTCCTTCCTTAACAACTTCCTTTAAACCCACATCGGGCGTCAGTAAGTGTTCATAAGGAGTAAAAGTTTCGCCGCAGTCGTCACTGTAAAAAACAGAGAGTTTTACCGGATTTCCATTGTAATCCATGTCATAATCAATATAATAGAACGAACAACTATCTCGTCCGGCAGTAAAATCCTGTAAGCCATCCCCATAAAATACTTTTTGACTTTTTAGTTCCCACGCATTTCCATAGTCTGTTGTACGGTAAATTGAATAGAACATTCCTGAACTGGCAATATCAACCATCAATGTAACCAAAAATATTTCTCCTTCGGAAACGCCTCTGCTTATTTTCATTAAATATTTACCATCATTTGCATTAGCAATTGAATCATTGACAGGAATTGAATCAAAGTTCAATCCATAATCATTACTTCTTGCAAAATAATATTTGCCGCTGCTTTGACTTTGTCTTCTACAATATAGTTCTCCGGGAACTACCCCTGTCTCTCCTTCAAATCCTATGCAACTATCCTGAACTGGTATTAAATTGCTGGAAAAGTTGGTTGAATAGAAGAGTTTATCGGAATAGATCGAATTGGTGTTTGGGCCACGCCATGTCAGGTAATAATATTCTTCTGCTATTGAACCTCCGAATACCCAGCCAATTACTGTGTCGAGGTTAGGTAATTTTGCCCATGTTTCCCCATAATCTGTGCTTTTTATGAAATTAAAATCAGAAGGAAGTGATCCTACTAAAATTCCCGGTGTTGGATCAGCTATTAAAGAATAGAAGCTATGATCACCTCCATAAGAGTATGAACGACTAATGGCTGAGCCAAAATCTGTGATATGATAAATGCTTCTGGTCGGATAATTCCATTGATACATATCTAGATAAATGTCATCAATGCCATGGCCTCTTGTTAAAGTAATGTTATAGGTCTGAGTGTGTGCGTTAATAAATGCCATTAGAAATGCAAAAAGGATCGAATACTTTTTCATAATAGTACAATTTTAGTTAAATGATTTTTAGGCCTGCTAATTTATCGATTCAAAATCAATGCAATCGAAAAGAAAACAAAAGAAATCAAATCAAATACCATAATCATGTTATATAATAGACACTTGAAAGCGCTTTTACCCCTACAAGCAAGAAAAATAAAGTTTAATACTATTCTACGGTTTCAAATGAGACTTATAGTAAATCAGGATTATTGATTAACTCAGCTTTTTGTATGCTATTTTTACGTACTTTTGCACCCTCATTTCCGGGATTAAAAAGACACTTCAGCCCTGGCCGAAAAGTATTCAACAAAATATTGTGAATAAGTCTTTGGAATTTCAAATT
>CAZBZA010000536.1:0-2823 GCA_964495865.1 uncultured Lentimicrobiaceae bacterium | reverse complement strand
CGCATATCGTCGAGCTGATTGGGTTTAATTTCGACCCTGGTGCTTTTATCACCGTTAGACACTGATATACTGGCTTTTATAAGCTGATTAAGAGGATTTTTAATTTCCTTTCGTGTAAACATGATAAGAAACGAAGCAAGTAAAACAGTAGTGAAAACCGCGAGCAGGTAAAACTCCATTGAAGAAGTTTTTACAGCTTTATCAAACTCCTCTAACGGAACTTTAATAACAAGTGAACCTAATACTTTTTCATTGGAGCTATGCGCGTGACAGTTACTTTCGTAACAGGATTTCGAATTCAGTATTGGCGACCGTATCATGAGGTGCCGTTGTCCTTTTTCGCTTTTGCTCATCAGGCATTCGCTCTCGGCAGTAATAATGCGGTACGACTTTTCGTATAAGGGGAACATCGTTGCCAGATCGGTATGGCAACTTTTACAGTTGGGATTGAAATTGTCGAAAGTATCAGACGGATAGGACGAATAAACCAGGCTATCGTCGCTGTCGTACATATGAACATCCTCAATGCCGGGCATAGTGTGAATAACATCGAGTGTGCTCTGAAGTGCACCTTTATCGTTTTGGAGCATGGAATGATAAAGAGCTCCTTCGACCAGCGACCCGACATTGTTACCACTTTGCAGAATGACGGTATTAAGGTGCTGCTGGTAAACCGACCGGAAGATAACACTAAACGATATGGACAGAAAAATTGATAATAATGTAATAATTAGAACCACCCGCCCATAAATCGACCGTCCGACACGCAGGTATTTACCTATAGAAGAAGCCTTTGCACCATTTGTATCGTTTGTTTTTTTTTCGAAAATCATAAGAAACTGATTTTTAGTACTCGTAAAGCACTGCTGAAGGCATGAACATACTGCATTTTACATATATGTGTACGCAATATAATAAAAAACCGGCAATTTCTGACCGGTTTTTAAAATTTTCAGTAAAATGCACCCATATACAGGTATCTCCGATTAAATATTGCTTCCGCATTATAATTCATGACAAATTAATTTCCGAAAGGGATTAAAAGCTCATGAATTCTTTTTGAAAATCCTTCCAGATCTCAGACGGCATTTCGGAAAGTGAATTGTCAGAAAGTTCACCACCATCCTGCAACATTACCATGGATGAACCAGCTGAATATCGCGGCATATTTATGGATAAAAAGTCCTTATACCGCAACAGTTCTCTCTTAAACCATTCAGTAGCATTACCCCCAAAATAAAAAGAAGGTATTTCGGCGACCCAGTCGGAAGGCTTGATATTGTATATCCAACCTTTTCCGTAAGGATCTGCATTCAACAATTCGTGGTTACCGTTTAATACTGGATTTGCACTGACAATTTCCCCTGATATAGGCGAAAAGATATCGAGTGATTTGCCATTCTGATCTATTTGAGCTACCAGGTCGCCTTTTGATACCTTTTCACCAGGTTTTTTGAGATGATTAATACTTACCTCCCCTGTGATATGAAGCAAAAGATCGTCTAAACCAATCCTTGCAACTCCCGATTTTTCGAGGTAAGCCCAGGTATGGTTTTTACTGTAGAAAACGCCTTGTGGTATTCGTAACACATTGGCCGAAAGCACACCTAATGCTTTACGCACAGTTTCCTTCACATTTACCCGGTGGTTTAACGCCAGCCAGAAAGGGATGAGTAACAAAAGGAATGCAATTACTACCAGGTACTCTATTCCCTTGGTATCGAACATGTTGTAATAAGTGAATCCGTCCATTTTATCGATTTTTTATGCTCTCAGGTTTTCTTCACCGATAGCTTGTTTTGATTTGGTTTCATTAACCCAATTGGGTGAATCGCGCAGCACCGGCATACGGTTTATTACCCACCTGAATATCCATATTTCAGTAAACAGTACAGTTAGAGTAACTACAATTTCCATCCACGACGGCACGTAGCGCACAGCCATATCCCATCTGAAGCCTATTACTGTTACATTCAGCCTGTTGAGGATAACACCCAACATGGTTAACAAAGCCGCTACCCTGATTAAAAGATTATTGTTTGATCTGTAGCTGTAAAAAAAGAGTATCATAGGCAAAAGCACGAACCCCAGCATTTCAACAAGGAACCAATAGCCCATAGGAGTATTGATAAGGTTCCAATGCTTGCCATGAAGAAATACAAGCAATTGAAGGAAAAAATAAACAAACAGCGTAGCCGTGCATATTTTTGCCAATCCATGTACGATTCCGTGATGGGCTTTATGGTTTTTATCGCTTATTTGGTTCGAAAACACATTGTGACTGATAGATCCTTCAAAAATAACCATCGACAGACCTGCAAAAATGCTGGAAACAAAAAACATAACCGGGATAAATTCCGAATACCAGAGCGGGTGTATTTTATCCTTTGCCATCAGGAAAAGGGCGCCTAATCCCGATTGATGCAGTATTGATAAAGTTATACCGAAAATTACAGCTGCAAGCGTCATTCCCGAAAGGATTTTATGTATTCGCCTGGCTCCAAGCCATTCGGCAATAGCCGGCGAGAACTCAATCAGCTGAGCAATCATATATAAAAGAAAATGCCACGCTACCAGAAATAATACCGAGCTTACCCCAAAGTTATTTCCGATAATAGGATTGATTACATTCCATGGGCGGCCAAGATCTAGCAAAAGTGCGCCTGCATAAAAAAGGTAAGCAAGGAAACCATTTAGCACAGTAACTCTAACGATAGAATGGTACTTCTTCATGTTCAGAATGTAAACCATAAAAGTAAGAACATAGGCTCCACCGGCAAAGGCTACTCCGGTTACAACATCAAAACCGATCCATAATCCCCA
>CAZBZA010000535.1:0-2832 GCA_964495865.1 uncultured Lentimicrobiaceae bacterium | reverse complement strand
TTTTTAACCGAAAGAGCCGCATCTGAGAAAACAGTTGCGGCTCTTTTAAAATCACACAATCAACATTTTATAATTGAATTTCTTTTCAGGAGGATGTTACCTTACAATTACAAAGCTTTTTGAAAATGAAGTACCTTTTATTTTAAGAATATAGCTACCTTTTTGTAAGCCGGAAACATCAAGAATAAATTCGGAGGTTTCAATTTCATACTCTCCAACTTCCTGTCCTTTAGCGTTATAAATCTGTAACAGAGTTCCCTTTTTAAAGTCGTGCATTTCAACATTTATAAAGTTGGATGCTGGATTAGGGAAAAACGTCAATCCGTTTTCATCACGCTCATTTACTGAAACATAGGATGGTGATTGAATAACCTGAAGTTGAACAGGTGTAACTCCCGCGGCAAGTACCGAAATGTTAGCAGTACGTGTTACCATAGTTTCATTTATTAAATACGAAACACTGAGTATGCCGTTTCCTGTTCCTGCAGCATTAGGCTGACACCAGTTTGCATCGCTCGAAGCGGTCCAATCCACATTTGAAATAACATCAAAAGTTGTAACTCCTGCTAAATAATCTACATGCTTAACCGCAGGCGTTACAGTCAATATTGCCGTTGCACCATCCTGATTAACAGTTACATTAACTGGGTTAACTCCATTAGCTGATATTGTAATAACTGCAATTCGTGGAGTGGACAAAGTGTTTTCTGCGTATGAAGCAATCAATGATCCTGTTCCGTTTCCAGACGGAGTAACTGTGCACCATCCCTGATTGCTGAGGGCTGTCCACGATGAATTCGAATTTATATCGAAATTGGTTGAACCGGCTATACAGTTTACATCCTGGTTTGGCGGTGTAACCAAAAGGAAAGGCGTTGCAGCCTCTTGCGTGACAGTAACTATCACAGGAGTCAAGCCGGCAACGGTTACCGTTATTGACGCAATACGCGGTGAAAGTGAAGTATTTTCTTCATAATTTGCTGTTATTGTTCCTGTTGCTGATCCCGATGGGGTTACGGAACACCAGTTCTGATTACTTTCGGCAACCCAGCCGGAATTAGAGGTAACAGAAAAACTTGTTGTGCCTGCTGCTGAAGTAACATCTTGATTAGAAGGCGAAACCGTTAGTGTTGCTGCCGGAATACCTTGAGTAACGGTAACAACTACTGGAGTTAAACCTGCAACTTCTACAGTAATAGCAGCTACACGTTGAACTCCGGTCGTATTCTCGGAATAATTCGCAGAAATTGTGCCGTTACCTGATCCTGAAGATGTTACTGTACACCACATCTGGTTGCTGTTAACAGTCCAGTCCGAATTAGACGTAACTGAAAAAACTGTTGTGCCCGCAACGGAGGAAACATTCTGATTAGCAGGCGATACCAATAGAGTTGGCGTAATTCCGGTTTGAAAAATTGAAATGTCGTCGAGATAAACATTGCAGGCTTCTGACGAATTATCAGTACCGTGCCTGAACCGGAAAAAGAAATTATTTCCGGCATACGCATTAAGATCATGTGTGCGCTGCACATAGGAGACATTTTGAGTTGCCGGTGACAATAAATCAATAACCGACCATGTTGTTCCACCATTTACCGAAACTTCAAAGTAAGTTGTATCATGACCTGCAACCTTATTTGCACTAGTGTTGCGCCAATAATAAGAAATTGAGTATCCCGGAGGCAATAAAACTTTTGGTGAACGTAAAATAGCCAGATTTCCGGTTGTAAAGAATGAACTCTTTGCGCAAAGCAAACCAGAATAGGCATTCGTATTGTATTCGTACCAGGAAACATCCGGTGTAATCTGCCAGGCACTTACAACAGGGTAAGTATGAAAAACCAATGAATCTTCAAATCCTTCGTTATAAGGGAACTGGTCAATTACAACTTCTGTTTTAAATTTCCACACAGGCGAGGATTCCTGCTGCGACCCGTTTTTAGCAACAACTTTCCAGTAATGCATAGCTGAATCAGCCAGCAATCCGGGAACCGTATAGGAAAACAACCCGGCGCTGCATGGTGCGTCGGCTACGACTAATGGTAAATTTTGCGGATCAGTTCCAAAATACAAATCATAAGTGGTTGTGTTTGCGCCAAGTGTCCAGCTAAGGTCAGTGTCGACTGAAACAACTGTTGCATTGTCAGAAGGTATCGGATTGGTTGGAGTTCCCGGACCGGATGAAGTGTAATAGAACCTCATGTTGGTAAGTGAACTTGGATACGGATTCAGGTAACCATTTTGCGAAGGAACAGGAAAACCTGCATCGCTGCCACAATTTTTATTGTTATTAATGCTTGATGCAGTTGAGTTGAATTGCGGCCCATAGGTATTTCCCCAACGGTTTTCCCAGTGAATGATTAGATTCTGAGTGCCGTCGTAAACGATAGGAGTCGTCAATACGATTTCGTTCCATCCGTTCTGAAAAGTTAAATCACCCTGAAAAACCAGTGCGTAACCGGTGTTCAAAGGATCCTCATAACCAGCGTTTGCAAAAATATCAGCCGGTGAAAGTTTGATGTACATTTTCTGGTTTGTGACAGTTTTTGGGCCATTAACGCAATTCAAACCTATTTTTGTTATCGTTTTTGCAGATCCTAGATCCACATGATTGTAAATCAGCGAACTCCAGGTATAATTCCACGACGAATAAATCGGCATGGTGTTCTGAACGGTGCCTGTTCCTATCTCAACGTAATTTTGTGCTGAGGAGTTTTTGGAAGTAATGAGCAGACAAACTATGGCTGCAAGAGTGAGTTGAAAAATGATTTTCATGGGTAATTCTTTAAAAATTTAACTGATTACAATCCTTCAGCTAGCTGAACAGATTAG
>CAZBZA010000534.1:0-2834 GCA_964495865.1 uncultured Lentimicrobiaceae bacterium | reverse complement strand
GAGCCCGCGATATAATTGCCGAATGGGTGAATGAAAATCAGCAGAGCCGCCAGCGGATCAGGAACCAGTTCGAGCGGACAGGTGAAATACTTTCACGCCCGGTCAGAGGCAAGGAGCTGGAGGGAATAAAGTACGAAGCATATTACGATTGGGCCGAATCACTGATGAAAGCTCCTTCACACCGGTTGCTGGCCATGTTTCGTGGTGAAAATGAGGGATTTCTGAAAGTTAGTATCGAACCTAATGAAGAACAGGCCCGTGAAGCCTTAACCCGGATTTTTGTAAAATCATCAAATAAGAGTTCACAATTGGTTGAAGAAGCGGTGAAAGATGCTTACAAGCGACTTTTGCAACCTTCAATTGAAACGGAATTCCGCCAAATGGCAAAGGAAAAAGCTGATAAGGAAGCTATCAGGGTTTTTGCTGAAAATCTCAGGCAGTTGCTAATGCTCCCGCCATTAGGGCAAAAGACGGTTCTTGCCATCGATCCCGGTTTTCGAAGTGGTTGCAAAGTAGTTATCCTCGATCGTCAGGGCCGGCTTCTGCATAACGAAACCATTTATCCGCATCCGCCCCAGAGTGAAGTTAAACTGGCGGTTGGTAAAATTCAGAATCTGGTAAAAGCATATAAAGTGGAAGCAATAGCCATCGGTAATGGAACTGCTGGCCGCGAAACCGAAAACCTGGTCCGCCGTATTCCTTTCGATACCGAATTAATTGCATTGATGGTTAATGAAAGCGGCGCTTCTGTATATTCGGCATCTGCCGTGGCACGCGAAGAGTTTCCCGAATATGATGTTACTGTGCGCGGAGCAATCTCAATCGGTCGCCGGCTGATGGACCCACTGTCGGAATTGGTTAAAATCGATCCGAAATCTATCGGTGTGGGACAATATCAACATGATGTAAACCAGCCTTTGTTGCAAAAAAGCCTGGAATCGGTTGTTGAAAGTTGCGTAAATAAAGTAGGAGTGGAGCTAAATACGGCAAGCAAGCAGTTGCTTACGTATGTTTCGGGTGTTGGTCCTACGCTTGCCGCGAAGATTGTGGAATACCGCGATAAAAATGGCATGTTTACTTCGCGCGAGCAGCTTAAAAGTGTTCCCCGCCTGGGTGAAAAAGTTTTCGAACAGGCAGCTGGTTTCCTGCGCATCAGGGAATCGGATAATCCCCTGGATTTTAGCGCCGTTCATCCCGAAAGTTATTCAATCGTTAACCGCATGGCTAAAAAAGCAGGATGTTCGGTAGCTGATCTGATGAAAAGTGAAGATTTGCGTAAGCAGATTAAACTGGAAGAGTTTATAAGTGATAAAGTCGGAATGCCAACGCTTACCGATATTCTGAACGAACTTTCGAAGCCCGGCCGCGATCCGCGCGAAAAATTCGAATTGTTCGAGTTTGATAAAAACGTAAATTCCATGGATGACCTGAAACCCGGAATGATTCTGGACGGCCTGGTTACCAATATCACTAATTTTGGCGCTTTTGTCGATATTGGAGTTCACCAGGATGGTCTTATACATGTTAGCCAGATGGCTGATAAATATATAAAAGACCCTAATGAGATTGTAAAACTGAATCAAAAGGTCAGGGTAAAAGTGCTGGAAGTGGATAAAGAGCGCAGGCGCATTCAGCTAAGCCTGAAAAATATACAATAATTATTTGTTCTGATTCAAAATCTATTTCATTTAATTGCGTTATTGCTAAAAGAACTCATCGGAAGGTACATGAAAAAACAGCATTTAGGAATTGTATTTGTTTTAATCCTCACTTTTATCGGTCTGCCCGGCTTCTCCCAGATTTTTAAAGGAGAAGTTATTACCGGATTTAACCTTAGCCAGGTCGATGGTGATTTTGCATATAGATTTAAAAAGATGGGTTTCGTCGGAGGTGTTGGAGTTGTTGCACCGATTTATAAAAACTGGTCGCTTTCGCTCGAAACCCTGTATTCGCAGAAAGGCAGCAAACAAAAAGCTCAGTTTGAGGATTCACTTGATGGTTCTTATAAATTAATTTTAAACTATGCCGAAGTTCCTTTTATGATTCAATACACTGACCGTGATGTTGTTTCTGCTGGCATTGGCGTTTCATGGAACCGGCTTTTTTATGTAGAAGAATGGCGTAACGGATATAGGGTTGATTCCGTTACTATTCAGAGTGGTATTTTTGATCGTGACGACTGGATTGCTTTCGCAGATGTAAGAGTACGTGTTTATAAAAACCTGATAATGAATGCGCGATATTCCTATTCAATGGACAAAATTGCTACCCGGATGATGATTAATCCCGATTCGGGGAAGCCTGTAGAACGTGATTTCTATAATAATTTATGGTCAGTCAGGTTAATTTATATGATTAATGAAAAACGAGTCGATAGAAATGACCGGAAGCCCGCGCCCGCAAATTAACGAAGCCCCGGCAATTATTGATCATCTGAATTTAAGCCGGCATCCCGAAGGGGGTTGGTACCGCGAAGTATACAGATCAGATGAAATCTTGCCGGCAGGTTCACTTCCGGAAAGATATAATGAGCCACACAGTATAAATACTTCCATTTATTTCCTGCTCGAAAACGGTGATTTTTCAGCATTCCATCGCATACGATCCGACGAAACCTGGCATTTCTACCTGGGAAGTCCAGTTATCATTTATATTTTATCGCCTGATGGAAAATACAGGGAAGTAATTCTGGGCAATAATCTGATCGGTAATCAGGAACTTCAATACACTATTTTACGCGATTGCTGGTTCGCGGCTAAAGTGCAGACCACTGGTTCGTTTGCATTGGTTGGATGCACGGTTTCGCCCGGTTTTGAGTTTTCGGATTTTGAATT
>CAZBZA010000533.1:0-2840 GCA_964495865.1 uncultured Lentimicrobiaceae bacterium | reverse complement strand
GTGTAGTTACCGATGTAAAACAGGAGCTTCGTAAAGCCAGTGCATTTAAAATTAACTACTCTACACGTAAAAAAGGTAAGGTCACCGAATAGCCTTTGCTGAATAGTAAAATTAAAAGAGATTGTCTGTGGAAGGCAATCTCTTTTTTTATGTCCTCTTATCATTGAGAAAAATGAGCTTCTATCAGTATAAAGGAAATTTTATCTGGTGAATGTTTTCTACTTTTAAAAGAAATGCAAATCGGATCATTAACATGATTTGATTAACAGCACTACGCCATTCTATTTTAATTTACCACTAAGTTGCAAAATATAAGTATCAGAATAACAATACAATAGGACGAAATGCTTTGATTTTGTATATTGTTGATAATGGGACTAGTGAAAATCGTTAACGGAATATGTAACTAAGCCGGGAAATTAATTATGTCTTTGGAGTGTGAAGGCGATTTTCATGCATTTTGTAAATATAATACAGCACTGCTGTTACCGCAGAAACACTTATCATAATTATTAACAGTGAATTATTGGTTCCAAAATTTTCTGCATCAGTTAATATAATCTCTTTACGATAGAGGAATTCAATGATTACTGAGAGAAAATTATTTGCGAAATGAGCCACTATAGGGAGCCACAGGCTGCCGCTCCAGAAGAAAAGGTAGCCAAGTGCTATTCCTAATAAAAATCTTGGCAGGAATCCGTAAAACTGAAGGTGTATAAAAGCAAAAATAAACGACGAAAGAAAAACTGCCAGGTGTACATTTCGCGTCCAGCTTCTGAATAAGTTTGCCAATACTCCCCTGAAAAGTAACTCTTCAGCAAAAGCAGGCAATATCGCAATCATAAAAATGTTGATTAACAAGCCAGATAAAGAGGTAGTTGCAAGAAATGCTTCTGTAACCATGGCTCCCTGTTCTTCCGCTTTTTTCATCCAGTTTTCGATAAAAGCAAGTCCTTCGGGTAGCGTAAGATAGCTGTTAAATTCGTTTGCTAATCCGATAAGAGGTTGTGCCAACACAATTAATATGGCAGAAAGCAAAATGGGAAAAACAGGTTCTGACTTTTTGAAAACATTAAAACTTTTTGAATCGGGAGTACAAAACCATAGATAAACAATAGCCGGAAACAGCAGTCCTCCAGCCATATTTACTACCTGGATGGCTTTCATGGCATTTACCACTGATGGATCGGAAAAATCGGGTGTAGAAAGCAAGCTGATAACCCCTGTGCCATAAAAAGGAACCAGCATTAGAATGCCGATTAGTGTGGAGAATAGCAGGAAACTGAATACAAGTATCAGCAGGAGAATGAACTTGCTGAAATTATTTAGATTGCTGTAAACACCCCGGAGCATAACTGTATGTTTGCGGCAAAAGTAATGAATATGCTAGTATGGCAAACATTGTATATTGTTGCTATTTTTGCAGAAGAATTGGATTTGATGATTATTGGAAAAACTAACCTTGGCGAATACCCTGTTCTTCTTGCTCCGCTCGAAGATATTACCGACTCTTCTTTCCGCACTATCTGCCGGGAGCATGGAGCTGATATGGTCTATACTGAATTTGTTTCGTCGGAAGCACTGGTGCGTTCTGCTTTGAAAAGCAGCATTAAAATGGTGTTCGAAGAAAAGGAAAGGCCTATTGGTATTCAGATTTTTGGCAACAATGTGGAAGCAATGCGAAATGCAGCTTTGTTGGCCGAAGAGAACAATCCCGAACTTATTGACATAAATTTCGGTTGTCCGGTGCGAAAGGTTGCAATGAAAGGAGCCGGAGCTGCTTTGTTGAAAGATATTCCACTTATGGTAGCAATTACCCGCGAGGTTGTTAATGCCGTTAAAGTGCCCGTTACCGTAAAAACCAGGCTTGGCTGGGACAATGAAAGCAAGGTTATTGTTGATGTTGCTGAGCGCTTGCAGGATGTCGGGATACAGGCATTGACTATCCATGGTCGTACTCGGGCACAAATGTATTCAGGCGAAGCTGATTGGACACTGATAGGCGAAGTGAAAAATAATCCCAGGATGCACATACCCGTGATTGGCAACGGTGATATCGACAGTGCGTTTAAAGCAGCAGAAATGTTTAAGCGGTATGGCGTTGATGCTGTTATGATAGGCCGTGCTGCTATCGGGAATCCATGGATTTTTAATCAGGCAAAAGCATTTATCCTTCGCGGAGAAGTACCGGTATTACCCGATTTGTCCGAACGGATTGCAGTTAGTCTGGCTCATCTCGAACTTGCGATTCAGAAAAAAGGGGATCATAAAGCGATTATTGAAATGCGGAAACACTATGCCGGTTATTTCAAAGGACTGCCCGGATTTAAGAAAATCAGGCTGGAAATTTTAACGCGGACTAATTTTATCGAAATCAGGGATATGCTAAGTAAATTATTGTAATTCGCTATGGCATAAAAATATATATCATTTTTTTACTTTGTCACGAAATTTGTATTAATTAGTGTCTGGCATAATTTTATTTGCTTAATACTCAAAAAGGAAATATTGTTCAGGTTTAAAGTCATCTCATGGTAAAATTATATCGGTGCCGAAACAGCGTATTGTAGACACGCCGTTTCGGTTGAAAGAGGAGATAGATTACTGCTAAAGTACACGTAAATAGATGAATAGAGTTTTGAGTTTTTAATATATTAAGGACTAGAAAACACAAAACACATGTTTAATTCAGAGCTGCTTCCCCGATTGGCCGGTCATACAATTTGTTGTTAAAATGGTACATAAAGCGAAAAGCTTTCCTGAAACGAGAAAACATGTCCCAATTTGGGAATTGTACTTTATTTTTCACTTACTTTGTTACTTTTCCGTTTTTAGGAAAT
>CAZBZA010000532.1:0-2840 GCA_964495865.1 uncultured Lentimicrobiaceae bacterium | reverse complement strand
TACCTTGGAGAAAACCCATAAAAGAGAGTAAAAAGGTTTCAATTGAAATATCATTTTTTAACGAACCATATTCCATTTCCAGATTTGTCCAGATTAATGATGTAGCTGAATAATGGCGTTCGAGCATTAACTTCTGGCAGAAAACAGCATATCTTTCTATATAGCTCGTATTTCTGAATTCAGGACGAACCTCAAAGAAAGGTTCTTTCATTTTTACGACAGTGGTTGACCCTTTTGTTTTTTCAATCAGAAGCATGTACCCAACCCAGGGAGGCTGGTTTTGAGGAAACCCATTTTCTTTAAATGCTGTCCATAAATCAACTGCACTTCCCAAAGCTTCTTCCGTTCTGTTATTAAAGTTATTTCCGAACGAACCTACCTGTGATTTAAATTCAATAACCGCTATTAATTGGTTTGTGGGAGAAATAATAAGGAAATCCCAGTCTTTTGCAGGCCGGAAAAATCCGGGTAAATGATTTGCCTTCCTATAAATGCAGCTTTCAGGCACCCCCATATCTTTAGCCACTTTTTCCAGCAAATAGATAAAACCATCAAGCTGTTTACCTCCGGTAACGGCGCTCCTGTTGCCCTGATCAACTTTTGTTCTGCCTGCGAGTTGCGAATTACGGGTATTCCAAAAATGGCGAACTGCCTCATTTATATCATTTCTGTAGTCCTCAATTGAAAGTGTCTTCATTTATTCCGGCTCTGATATTTTTTTTTGTAAAAATAAGCACAAATTACACAGGTACAGGATAAGTTTTTTTGAAAAAATACCCCAAAGCGCCAATTAAAAGAGCAAACAATTCAGTTTAAAATGATTTAGATTTTAATCACATGCATCAGAAAATGAGATGTACGCGAACTATAGCTCGGTATTCCCATAGCTATATTTACCATATCCACCATTCCATTTTTACTCCCAGGTAATGCCCCCATCTGCGGCTGCCACTTTGTGCCAGGTATGGAGAGTATAGGTTATCGGCTGCAAATTGGTTGTAATGTGCCAGGCTATATACAAAACGGAAGTGAGGCCGGCTCCATACATCACGCTGAGCAGCGGGTGCAATGGTTGGCGCGATGGTAAACTTGGTCATTTGGGCAAAATCCTGGCTACCATCTTTACGCCAGGCCAGATCGAATTCATGCAAAAAATGAAACCAGTTGTTCAGATACCAGGTTCCTCTGGCGCCGATCGAAAAATCTGTTTTCCGGTTATAAAGTGATTGCTTTCCAAGGTAATCAGGCGTTTTGTTTAAACTGTCGCTGGCACCCTGGCTTTTTGTATAAATGCCATACGCATTGAGCGAATATGCTTTGCTGATATTCCATAAAAATGTTTCAGTAACGGCAATCGAATATGCTTTACGGAAATTATTGGTTTCAAGGTTCGGGCCGCCGTAGGTAAGAAATGTTTTGCTGCTGCCGCCATCGCCGCCATTGGCAATGCCGGTACCAATCCGAAAACTCACAGCGTTAAATGATCCCGGCAAGGTAGTGGATATGTTTCTGAAATATTTGGCCCCGGCAACAAATCCTATGTCAGAAGGATAATTGTAAATCGAAACAGTATCAGTTGCCAACGCTTCGGCCAGGCGATGAAATTCACCAAGTAATTTTACATAACCGTTCTGAACGGGAATGGTGTGTTCAAGTATTGAAACAGATCGGTTGCGCAAACCTAAAGTTGGTGTACCGTTAACTATATTCAGATAGAAATAAGGTGGCAAAGTGGAATTGGTATCGACCGAGCCCGGAAAAATAATTGCTAGCTGAGTGTTTTTCTTTTTTATTCCAAACCCTTGTCCGCTGTGGTCATCAAAATAAAAATGGTCGATAATGTGAATATCATCACCTCTCATAAATCGTGCTCCTACCCAAATACTCCAGTCGCTGCCATTGATATGATTGGCTTCGGCAAATAGTTCCGGCAAGGCTGATGTAATTCCTCCCAGAGATTTACTGGTAACATTTCCTATAATCTGACCCTGCGTGGTATAAAAAGCAAAACGGGCCTGCACATTTATTTCGGTAGTGTCATTTCCCGATATGGCTGGTGCAAAATGCATGGCTGCAGCAAGTTCAAAGTAATCATTCTCTTCAAAACGTCCACCAATCGAACCCATTCCGTTTAAATTCAGCGATCGGGGGAAATGACCTTCAATTCCGGCACCATAAGCTATCCCCGCCCGGCCATAACTTCCGAAGGAGAATCGCTTATTGGTAATCACAGGTGATTGGGCAACAAGTTGCATAGCAACTGAAACTAATAACAGAGTGAGGAGATTTTGTTTCATAACCTTCTTTGTGTTAAATGGGGCTATACGTATAGGATTATAGTTATGAAGAAGCAATCAGATATGTAATACAAACTTACGTAATAACTGGAGTATTATGCAAGTCCATCTTTAAATCAGATTACATTCTAAACATTTCTGAATTGAAATAACTAGGCATGATATTATTTTGATGTGCTGGCTATATTGCCAATTGAAGTAAATATACTAAATTGATTTTGATTTTGTTCTTTTGTCTTGACACAAAAGAACCAACTTAGTGAAACGATCTCATGCGCACCTGTGAAAATAAGCAATACGCGCATAAAAGGTCAAGGCTTTTTATAAATTTCACACATCTGTATGCCTCACCGAAAGGCTCGCAAAACAAGGCTTGTTAGATTTGTCGGGTTGCCGGGCATGGTTGAAGCTGGTGTTTTGCGTTACGCTTATTCCTTTGTTCATTCTCATGCGCCTTTCTGGTGAAGCAACAGCTGTTGTGAAATTTCTAATAGGCCGGTCCCCATACCTCCAGAATCTACTTAAAGAGGCAAGCCCTTGTTC
>CAZBZA010000531.1:0-2843 GCA_964495865.1 uncultured Lentimicrobiaceae bacterium | reverse complement strand
ATTGTAAAGAATTAGCAAGATATGAGATAATGAATTGGAATGCAAAGCTTGAAAAGAGAGGATTATATATGCTAACAGAAATATTCTAAAGAATTTTTAGAAATGAATAATGCAGAAAAGCTTCTGAAACCCAAGTAAAATAAAGGAAAACGACAATGTTTCCCATATATTTCCCACAATATAAAAATAGCGCTGTAACTTGTTGGTTATCAGCGCTATATATGTTCAAAAGTGATCCGCTTGGGATTCGAACCCAAGACCCCATCCTTAAAAGGGATGTGCTCTACCTACTGAGCTAGCGAATCATTCTCGTTATTTTGAGGGTGCAAAGGTACAGCTTTACTCCAATTCTGCAACAAAAAATGAAAATAATTTTCTTTTAATTGAAATTCAGACTTTTACATTTGAGTAAATCTCATCAATTCTCTAAAAATCCTTTCATTTACAAGTAAATGATGAAATTGTTGTTGATTACAGGCAGTTCTTTTTACAACTCGGTTTAATGTTTCAGCGGAATTTGTATCAGTATCTTAAAATTCCTTTGCCCTCACGGATAACTGTAACTTCACCATCAGTGCAATCAAGCACTGTTGATGGAATATTGCCGCCAAATCCGGCGTCAATTACCAGGTCAACATTGTTGGCAAACTTTTCGTAAATAAGTTCAGGATCTGTTGTATATTCGAGGATTTCATCATCATCATGTACCGATGATGACATAATTGGATTGCCTAATAAACGAACAATTTCCAGGGTTATTGGATTATCAGGTATCCTGATACCTACTGTCTTTCTTTTAGTTTGTATATGTCGCGGCACACTGTTACTGGCATTTAGAATAAATGTGAAAGGCCCGGGGAGATTGGCTTTCATTACTTTAAAAATGCTATTCTCAATTGGCTTGCAGTAATCCGAAAGCTGACTAAGATCAGAACAAATAAATGAAAATGTAGCTTTCCCTGGCTTAATACCCCTCAGATCGCAGATACGCTCTACTGTCTTGCTTTTAAATATGTCGCACCCAATTCCATATATTGTGTCAGTTGGATACACAACAATTCCACCATCGCGAAGGCATTCAACAACAGTTCGCATCTGGCGCTCATTGGGATTGTCAGGATATATTTTTAGAAGAAGAGCCATATCAATTGGTTACAAATCCATTTTTTTTGTGTCTTCGATAAATTTCGCCATACCCAGATCAGTTAAAGGATGGTATAGCAATCCCAGAATTGATGCCAAAGGACTGGTTATTACATCGGCTCCAATTTCAGCACATCTTACTATATGATTTACATTACGGATGGAAGCAGCCAAAACCTGAGTTTCGTAGCCGTGATAGCTATAAATATTAACAATTTGCTCAATGAGTTGAAGTCCATCAACGCTAGTATCATCGATCCTTCCAATAAAGGGCGAAACATAGGTTGCCCCTGCTTTTGCAGCCAGAATAGCCTGCCCGGCAGAAAAAACTAAAGTACAGTTTGTTGAAATTCCATGATCCGATAAATACCTGATTGCCTTAATACCATCTTTTATCATAGGTATTTTTACAACGATATTTTCGTGAAGTTCAGCCAATTCATGAGCTTCGGCAATCATTCCATCGTAATTAGTTGATAATACTTCGGCACTAACAGGACCGTCAACTATTTCGCAGATATCAACATAATGTTTCAATATACTATTTCGACCTTTGATACCTTCTTTTGCCATAAGCGATGGATTGGTTGTTACCCCATCGAGAATGCCTAATTCATTGGCCTCGCGGATCTGGTCAAGGTTGGCTGTATCAATAAAAAATTGCATGAAAGTAAGTTTTGGAGTTTATAATGAACTTTTTCGCAAAGTTAGCACCTTTTAATAAGAGTAAAAGTATTTTTTTATTTTAACTACTGACCAAATCGCTTTCATGTATTTAGCATTGGATTTTGATATAAATCGATATAGATATATTTTAATTAATGTCTTAATTAAGCAATTTTACGAAAAATAAGGGCATAAAAAAAGGGTAAGCTACTTATATCGCACCGCTCAACCATTTACCCTTGCTACATTCCTGTCCTGGGGGAGTTCAATAGGAGCTGGTCGTATAAGACTTACCCGATTGCAAAAGTACAACTTTTTGTGATTTAAAAAACATCTGTCAGATTTTTCAAGGTTTTTAATCAAGTTTCTTACCTTTGCAGTAAACCCAAACACAAAATCTTTATCGATATGGAAACAAAAAATTCAATGTTTATTTCTGCATTAAAATCCGGAATGATAATTGGAGTAGTTTCGATAGTGGTCTTCCTGGTGGCCTATGTGGCTGATTTTAAGCCTGTCGGAATTTTAACACCGATTCTTTATGGTATTTCTACTTTTGCAATCCTGGTGATCATCCTGATTTTTCTTTTTAAAAATTACAGGACTCAGATCGGCGGGTATATTTCGTTTCGAAATGCATTCTTATACTGCTTTATAGCATTTGCAGCGGGATCAATTATTAGCTCGTTATTTTCAGCTCTTTTTATTCAATTTATTGAACCTGATTATTATAAAAGCATAATGGAAGCTCAAAAAGTTTATATGGAGAATTATCTGTCGGGTAAAATGTCGGATGAACAAATTAGTGAACAACTTGACAAATTAGATGAACAGGCTGCTTCTATGGGATCTATTTCTAACATTCTTAAAACGCTTGCCGGAAGTATAATTATAGGAGGTATAGTGGCATTAATAGTTGGAGCAATAATGAAAAAGAAGCCTGATATGTTTGAAACTACTGACGGAGGAGCAATATAACCTGAATATGGACATTTCTGTAATAGTGCCTTTATTAAACGAAGAAGAATCATTGC
>CAZBZA010000530.1:0-2849 GCA_964495865.1 uncultured Lentimicrobiaceae bacterium | reverse complement strand
CACAATTCGACAAAATCTTCAAAACCGAAACCCTTATCGGGAAACTGGCAGGCATTTTCTCCATACTGGCTATCTTTATTTCATGCCTGGGGTTATTCGGTTTGGCAGCCTATACTGCCGAACGCAGAACCAAAGAAATCGGAATCAGGAAAGTGCTCGGAGCCAGCACACAAGGACTTGCAACTCTACTCTCAAAAGATTTCCTCCTGCTGGTAGCCATATCGTGCCTTATTGCTTTCCCACTGGCCTGGTGGATTATGCGAGACTGGCTGCAGAGTTTTGCTTACCGTATTGACATCAATTGGACAGTGTTTGCATTGTCAGGCTTACTGGCTATGCTTATTGCAATGCTGACAGTAAGTTTCCAGGCTATAAAAGCCTCAATTGCCAACCCTGTTAAATCATTGCGAACGGAGTGAAGCAAAAGAGTTTGCGGACCGAATAAAAAACTTCGCATAAAAAATGGTATTAAGCCCGGCTTCAGACTTTTAATCTTCAAATAAGTACCTGATGTTAAAACAATATATAACAACTACACTTCGCTATTTATGGCGGCACAGGCTGTTTACTTCACTCAACATCCTTGGTCTGGCTATTAGTATAAGTTCATGCTGGATTATCTACCGTATTGTTGATTATGAGTACAGCTACGACCGCAACCTGCCGGGAAGTGACAAAATATACCGCCTGGTAACAGGTTTTGTGTTCGACGAAAAAGAAAGCTATAATGGCGGAGTTTCAAAACCTGCGTATCAGCTTGTTAACGAGCAGGTTAATGATGTTGACTATGCAGTGCCGCTGTTCACCCAGTCAGTAATAACAATTGTTGTAAATTCTACGGGGTCAAAACCAGTCAGCATCGAAGACCCTTCAGGAATAGCAGCTACCGACTCCGGTTATTTTGCCCTTCTGCCCTATAAGTGGCTGGCGGGAAATAAATCAACCGCCATGCTTGCTCCAGGAAGTGTAGTGTTGAGTGAGCTCAGAGCAAGTCAATATTTCCCCGGCTTAAAGCCTGATGAAATTCTGAATCGGACCATAACTTATTATTCTTATTTCGACACGGTGCAAAGGACGATAACAGGCGTGGTTACCGAAAATTTCGAAGGCCCAACTGAATTTACAGCCCAGGAATTTGTTAGCTTGCCAACAGCTGCATTCGATGTTACTGAATGGAATACAACCAATGGTGGCGACAAGGTTTATATGAAACTCAAAGATGGAGCTGACCCGGCTAAAGTTATGAAACTGATTGACAAACTGTGTCAGCAAAAAAATAAAGACCTTCATCCTGAGAAAAGCAGCAGTTTTAAGTACAAACAATGGTTTGAAATTTTGCCTTTGCGCGATTCGCATTTCTCAACACATATCGACGAATGGAATAGCGATGGCCCTGTGCGCAAAGCAAACAAAAAAGTTCTGATTGGTCTCAGCGGTATTGCAGTATTTCTGTTGCTGCTGGCCAGCATCAACTATATCAATATGGGCGTGGCTTCAATACCTCAGCGTACAAAAGAAATAGGTGTACGCAAAACATTGGGTAGCAGCCGCACACAGCTTATCGGGCAGTTTTTGGGCGAAACCCTTATCACAACTCTTGTGGCAGGAATAGCTTCATTTATCATAAGCAGATTTGGATTCTGGATACTTGCTGATACCATACCAACCGGAGTAACTCCTCTAACCGGCATTGTTCAACTTATTGGTTTTGTTCTGGTTCTGTCAATAGTAGTTACCCTGCTGGCCGGGGTTTATCCGGCATGGTTAATCACCAAAGTTCAGGCTGTAAATGTTTTCAGGAATACCTCATTGCGTCAAAAAAGCACCTCAGGTGTTAGTCTGCAAAAGGTACTTATCGTTTTTCAGTTTGTGATTGCGGTAGTTTTTATAACAAGTGCTTTTATTGTGGGTCGGCAGTTGCGGTATGTAGTTTCAACCGACATGGGATTTAACAAGGAGGCTGTTGTACTGGCCGAAGTTCCATGGAAATATGCCGGCGATGAAAAATTCATGAATAAACAATTTGCCCTGTACAATGAATTGAAAAACCTGCCAGGGATACAGAATATTTCGCTGGGCACTGAGCCTATGACGAATAACTTTTCGTCAGGTAAATTCGAATATGCAGCCGAAGGCAAACCACCTGTCGAAAGGCAGGTGTTTAAAAAATGGGTTGATACTTCCTATCTCAGTTTATATGGAATTAAACTACTGGCAGGGCGTAATCTCCAGGCTTCTGACACCATCAAAGAGCTTGTGATTAACGAAACCGCCGTTAGAGCTTTTGGTTTTAAAGCGCCTCACGATGCAATAGGTAAATTTATTGGTCAGCCAGGCGAAAAATACCCTGTTGTGGGCGTGGTTTCTGATTTTTACATGTTGGATTTTTATTCAGCTGTTGCACCTCTGGCTTTTGGCAGCGAAAAAGAAAATCTCAGCACTTTCAATATTAAACTGGGGACTGATGTTTCGCAATGGCAGGCAACTCTTAAAGCCATTGAAAAAAAATGGTATCAGTTTTATCCGTCTGAATCCTTTTCGTATCAGTTTTACGACGAAACCATCGAGCAGATGTACGTGCAGGAAAAACAGCTTGCACGACTCACCGGGATTGCCACAGTGATTTCAATATTAATAAGCTGTCTGGGATTATTTGGGCTGGCAGTGCTTACAGCATACCAGCGTACCAAGGAGATAGGAATACGCAAAGTGCTGGGGGCTTCGGTACCTCAAATTGTTAGGTTGCTTTCGAAAGAATATACTGTGCTGGTGCTCATCGCCATTGCGATTTCGGCACCTGTTGCCTGGTGGGCAATGAATAACTGGCTGCAGAAATTTGTTTACCGCAT
>CAZBZA010000529.1:0-2851 GCA_964495865.1 uncultured Lentimicrobiaceae bacterium | reverse complement strand
TAAATAGAAGTAGATAATATCAAAAAAACCACTTAGTGTTTCTCAGTGTTCTGAGTGCCTGAGTGGTTTTTCTTATTCTAACAATTTAATAATCAGTCGAGTAATACGCTTTTACTTTCTCCCTCAGGTTGTAATTGGATGACATTACTTCCCCATACGCTCCGGTCGATCGGATTGCAATCAGATCGCCACGTTTTGTAATTGGCAACAGCTGTGCTTTCCCGAAACAGTCGGAGCTTTCGCAGATTGGTCCAACAACATCATACCGCTGCATGGAACCATCGGTGTTTGTAAGATTTTCAATTTTATGATAAGCCTGATACAGCGCCGGTCGGATCAATTCAGTCATGCCGGCATCAAGAATCATAAAATCAGTGTTTACCCCGTTTTTGATATATAACACTTTCGAAATCAGGCTGCCACATTGAGCAACCAGGGTACGCCCCAATTCAAAATGAACTTTTTGACCGGGATTAACTACAAGGAAATCATGAAAGAGTTTGAAAAATGACGCAAAATCTACAATAGCATGTTTATCAGGTTCATGGTAATCAATTCCCAGCCCGCCGCCAAGGTTGAGATTTGGAATTTCAATATGATGATTTCTGAACCACTGCTGAAAATTATTAACCTTGATGCACAATGATTTAAAAGCACTAAGATCAGTAATTTGAGAACCGATATGGAAATGAAGTCCGATCAGCCGGATGTTATTAAATGATTTCAATTTCCCCACTATACTTTCGAGTTCCCATTGGTTGATGCCAAATTTGTTTTCTTCAAGTCCGGTAGTTATGTATTTATGGGTATTGGCGCTTACATTTGGGTTTAACCTTAGCGCAACCGGTGCAATTTTATTCATTTCAGCTGCCAGCTGATTTATAACTTCCAGTTCCTGAATGCTTTCGCAATTGAAACTATGGATATCCAGATTTAATCCGGTTTTGATTTCTTCATCACTTTTTCCAACTCCGGCAAAAACTATTTTATCATTTGCAAACCCGCTTTCTGCGGCTCTGGTTACCTCATTGCCGCTTACGCAATCTGCTCCGAATCCAAATTCCCTGATGTGTTCCAGTATGGTGAAATCTGCATTTGCTTTAAGCGCATAATGTACGTGGTATCCATATTTGTCAGATTCCTGTTTCAGGCTGCGCAAAGTCTGGTCGAGCAACTCCAGGTTATAATAATAAAATGGGGTAGGAGTGAGGGCGAATTTATTTAATATTTCTTTCGAAAATGATGTCATTGCTTGGGATTTATTTAGCTGGAAGTCGGAAGCCGGAAGTCGGAAGTCGGAAGACGGGAGTCGGAAGTCAGAAGTCGGAAGTAAGGAGTAAGGAGTAAGGAGTATGGAGTATGGAGTGAATCATCTTTTATCTTCAATCTTTGGTCTCCTGATTTTCTTAATCAAGATTAAAAAGGCCTTTGTTCAGAGCAAGGAGTGTCTGCTTTTTCAGCTCAGTATCAACAAGTATCGAAATATTGTTTTCGCTGCCGCCATATGAAATCATGCGAACCGGAATATACCTGAGTGTTTCAAATATTGTACCTGCATACCCGGGTTTTCCGGCAGGAAAAAGTCCTACAATGCTAACTATACTCAAATTGCTGTCAGTATTCACCGTACCGAAACCAGCCAGTTCCTCCAGAATGTTTTCAAGATTATCCGTATTATCAATAGTTACCGAAACGGCAACTTCTGAAGTGGTAATCATATCGATAGGTTTGCGGAAACGCTCAAAAACTTCGAAAACGGCGCGCAGGAAACCATATGCCATTAACATCCGGCCTGATTTTATATTGATAGCAGTTATTCCATCTTTGGCAGCAACGGCTCTGAAACCTTCAGCCTGGTTTTCGGATGAAATAAGTGTTCCGGAGGCTTCCGGTTGCAAAGTATTCAGCAACCTGACAGGTATATTCTGGTTTTTTGCAGGAAGAATACAGGTTGGGTGCAGAATTTTAGCCCCGAAATAGGCCAGCTCAGCCGCTTCATCAAAAGTGAGTTTAGCAATCGGAAATGTTCTGTTTACAACCCTCGGATCGTTGTTATGCATGCCATCAATATCCGTCCAGATCTGAATTTCTTCAGCTTTAACTGCAGCTCCAATAATGGTTGCCGTATAATCACTACCTCCGCGTTTCAGGTTATCAATTTCGCCGTAATCGTTTCTGCAAATGTATCCTTGTGTAATAAATAAGTTATAACCCGGGAATTTCTGTAGTTCATGATTCAGATTTTCAGTAATAAATTCCAGATCCGGCTCAGCATTTTCATTGATCCTCATGAAGTTAAGTGCTGGAAGCAGAACTGAAGGTATCTGATTTTCTTCAAGCAGAAACTGAAAAAGTGCAGTCGAAATTAGTTCTCCCTGCGCAAGAATAGCGCGTTCCTCATTAACTGTAAACAAATCAAGGGTAAAAGATCGAAGATATTCGAAATGCATCGAAATCAGCTCTTTGCCTTTTTCAAGTTCTTTACCGTATTGAAATAAATTGTGTATTACCCTGTTGTATTCCAACTCCAGTGCAGCAATATGGTTAGCGGCGTTATCCTTATCGTTGTTGTATAGTGCCTGACTAATTTCAACCAACGCATTGGTAGTTCCGCTCATAGCTGACAGTACAACTATTTTAGGTTCACCGTCATTAATCAGGCTTATAAGAGCTTTCATTCTTTGCGGGGTA
This sequence comes from uncultured Lentimicrobiaceae bacterium, assembly GCA_964495865.1. GTDB lineage: Bacteria > Bacteroidota > Bacteroidia > Bacteroidales > UBA4417 > UBA4417. Next base: position 160 of record CAZBZA010000529.1, on the reverse strand, counting down.
CCCACAGAGGTGCCTCCGAATTTCATTATTTTCATCTGTTATTAATTTGTTTTTTAAAGGTCAGATGGAATACGCCATAATATCATTTTTGGTTGGCGAGAAAATTTTCTCATGGCTATTTCATCTGTTATTATTTATTTTTTTACGGGTCAGATGGAAT
>CAZBZA010000528.1:0-2856 GCA_964495865.1 uncultured Lentimicrobiaceae bacterium | reverse complement strand
GGGATAAACTTTTTGAGTCCGCGGATAACACCATTTTTCCATGTGGTAATGCTTACATTGTCGAAACTCAGGTTATCAACCAGCTCAACTACATATTGCAATGGCATACCGTGGCGCAGGATTCCCGAAATAAGTTTGGCATAGTTCCAGTACTCTTTTTTAAACGAACGCGACAAACCACGGTGTGTTACCCGGTAGCCGTAATTATCCTCATATTCAAAATCGTAACGGGCCGACACATTTTCATTATCCTTATTACGGATAACCCAGCCTTTTTTCACATAGTCAGGAATGTAGAAATCGGAACTTTTACCGGTAAATATTTCGTAAGGTTTGTTATTTATCAATCCAACAAAAGCTATCCATTTTTCGTCCTCATTCATAAAACGTACCACTTCCACTTCCAGTTCTTTTGGGCGTGGCGGAGCTTTTGTTTCCTGGAATTCGTTTACTTCTTCTTTCTTGGTATCGTTGCTGATCAGAACGCCTGAACGCGAACCGTCGCGGTATATGGTCATTCCTTTGCAACCGCTTTCCCATGCAGTGAGATAAACATCGCTTACGAGCTCCTCAGTGGCCTCTGCCGGCAGGTTCACGGTAACGCTGATGGAATGATCGACCCATTTCTGGATGGCGCCCTGCATGGTAACTTTTGCAACCCAGTCGATATCGTTGCTGGTAGCTTTGCTGTAAGGCGATTTTTCGATGATAGCCTGCAATTCCTCGTCGCTCATAAAAAGGGCGTTGTCAACATCATGACCGTTAATCCGCATCCAGTCTAAGAATTTCGGGTGAAATACATTGTATTCTTCCCACGAATCACCAACTTCATCTACAAACGAAACATGAACATTTTTATCGTTCGGATTAACCTTGCGGCGGCGTTTGTAGCTTACCATAAACACAGGCTCAATACCTGATGTGGTTTGGGTACAGATACTTACACTTCCGGTTGGTGCGATGGTAAGCATGCTGATATTACGTCGTCCGTGTTTCTCCATTTTAGCATAAACCTCGGGAGCATGTTCGCGGATACGGTTGATAAGCGGATTGTTTTTCTCGCGTTCGAAATCAAAAATCGGGAATGCACCCCGCTCTGCAGCCAGGTCGGCAGAAGCTCCGTAAACCTCAATAGCCAATGTTTTATGAACATCAACACTAAACGTGGTTGCATCGCTGGTTCCATAACGCATATTCAAAGCTGCAAGCATATCGCCCTCAGCAGTAATACCAATGCCGGTGCGGCGACCCTGTAATGTTTTTTCACGGATTTTCTCCCACAGTATGCGCTCGGTGCGTTTGGTTTCTTCGTCTTCGGGATCAGAGTTGATTTTGGCAAGGATTCCGTCAATTTTCTCCATTTCCAGATCGATGATATCGTCCATGATACGAAGAGCATACCGCGAATGCTCGGCAAACAATTTGTGGTTGAACGAAGCCTGGGGAGTAAAAGGATTTTCGACGTAATTGTAAAGATTGATAGCGATCAGGCGGCAACTGTCGTAAGCACAAAGCGGAATCTCGCCGCAAGGGTTAGTCGAAAGTGTTTTAAATCCGAGGTCGGCATAACAATCCGGCACCGATTCGCGTATGATGGTATCCCAGAAAAGGATTCCGGGCTCAGCTGATTTCCATGCATTATGGATAATTTTATCCCACAAACCGCGGGCATCTATCTGCTGAACTTTAGATGGATTTTTTGATTCAATAGGATATTGCTGGTTGTATTGGCTTTTGCTTTTTACGGCACGCATAAAATCATCATCAATCCTTACCGAAACATTGGCACCGGTTACTTTGCCCTGCTCCATTTTGGCATCGATAAAATTCTCGCTGTCAGGATGTTTTATCGAAATTGAAAGCATAAGTGCTCCACGGCGGCCATCCTGTGCCACTTCGCGCGTCGAATTGCTGAAACGCTCCATAAACGGCACTATGCCCGTTGAAGTAAGGGCGCTGTTCAAAACCCTGCTTCCTGCAGGCCTGATGTGCGACAAATCATGACCTACACCACCACGGCGTTTCATTAGTTGAACCTGTTCCTGGTCCACTTTCATAATTCCTCCGTAGGAATCCTGACTTCCATCGCCACCGATCACAAAACAATTGGATAGGGACGAAATCTGGAAATCATTACCCATCCCTGCCATAGGGCTACCTTGCGGCACGATATACCGAAAATCGCGGAATAGGTCAAAAATCTCTTCTTCGCTTAAAGGATTAGGATATTTCTTTTCAATTCGGGCTACTTCCGAAGCGAGACGATGGTGCATATCGTCGGGAGTGAGCTCATAAATATTCCCGTCACTGTCCTTCAGCGCGTATTTATTCATCCACACACTTGCTGCAAGCTTGTCGCCTTTAAAATAAACGGTGGCAGCTTCCAGCACCTCCTCATGCTTGTATGCAGTAAGATTCCTGATAACAGGTTTTTGGGTATTCTCTTGATTCATTGGTATTAATTCAGGTTTCGGAACGTTGACAAATTCAGGTTCCGGAACCTGCTCAACTGCATCAGGCCCCGAAATACCGGGTCGCTGGCGCTGTTCAAGCACTTTGCCATAAAAATCATTTTTTACACTTTCCCCTACTGAGGAATCGATCTGTGAAAAAAGATTAACATCCATATTGTTTTCCGTTCGCGGTTAATAATAATAAGAATATGCTGAAAGCCAATATCATGAACTGATTTTACTGGCTGAAGTCAGGAATTACAAATTTACACTATGCAAATCGGATTAATCAAATACAGTTATTAACAAATTTGGTGTTAGTAAGCATTAACTGTTTGTATATCTGAGCGTTATCCCCTTAATAAGTAGCGAAACCCTTGTCAATAGCGGGTTTCAGAATGCC
>CAZBZA010000527.1:0-2861 GCA_964495865.1 uncultured Lentimicrobiaceae bacterium | reverse complement strand
ACAGACATTCAAAATAGTAAAAGAATAATTCAGTTTCTACAGAACCAATTTTGCAACTACTTCTCTGGCTGGCGTGTGTTTACAACGTGTTTCGGCTTACCTTGCTTTTCGTTCCGGAATTCTAAATCCGGCGCAAGCCTCGAACCAAACTTCCTGTTAACTCCGGGATAGAATAGCAGGATTATGTTTTTACTTTTCTCTGTGATGTTGATGCCTGCAGGCTAACTGAAAAAATATAGCTATTTAGGGTCTGCTGTAAAACGCATATCAATCATATAATCAACATAATAAAATGTAATAGGCTTCTGTCAAATGCAAGGAAAATGAACAATATGTTTAAAAACCCATGCATTAGAGATTGCGGTGCGCTGCACCTTGTTTGTTATTATCTCCTTATTCCTACAAATATTGCGGTGCGCTGCACCTTTTTTTATTGCATTTATAGCGATTATTTGAAGCCACAGCGTGGCGCAATATCTGTAGGCGATTAATAATGCGCGTGAGCTAAGGTGCAGAGCACCGGAATATTAAACCAATCAGTATTCCGATTGAGTTTTTCAGCAGACCCTATTTATAGTGGCTGGCGCCCCGCTGGCGCTGATTTGTAATCAGTATCGGCACAATCTAACTCTCTTTATCCACTTCCTCTGATTTCTTGCCAATCCCCGCTTACGCAAACATCCCTACCCGAAAGGCTGTTTGTTGTTCAGCAAACTAATAAAATTCGATCGGTGGTATTCAGTCTTCTGCATTAAGATATTTTTTTTTGACAAAAGGTGTAAATACTTTCGCAAACCACAAAAAACTTTCGCAAAGCAGAAAATGACTTTACCAAGGATGCGTATAGTTGCCAGAAGGGAAAGCCGGGTATTTTGCAACGAATAAAAAAAAACGGGTTTAGTGACTCATAGTATGTAAAAGTTCTATATTTGACAATCGTTAGATCATATCCTTTAAAGAATATCTGATGTTGTACCGTTGTTAAATTCTAATAATTGAATATGCGGAAATTTACCTTATCGTTCTTACTAACCTTCGGGTTTATATCCATTTTTGCTCAGGTATCTTCACACATGCTATGGCAAAAATGTTACGGCGGTGCGCAAGCTGATTTTGCTCAGTGTATATCCCCGACTTCCGATAACGGTTTTATTCTTACCGGTTATTCTTCATCTGTAAATGGTGATGTAACCGTAAACCATGGGGAAGCTGATTACTGGGTGGTAAAAACGAATGAATCGGGCGAAATTCAATGGCAAAAATCGTACGGTGGATCAAATATTGATGTTGCTCACAGTGGCATACAAACAAATGATGGAGGTTATATTTTCGCTGGTTATACATATTCAAATGATGGAGATGTTGCCGGGAATAACGGAAATGGTGATTGTTGGATTGTAAAAACTGACGAATCAGGAGAAATTGTTTGGCAGAAATGTTATGGAGGAACCAGCTTCGAATCAGCACACTCAATTCTACAAACATCCGATAGCGGATACATTATTGCAGCCACATGTTCATCAAATAATGGCGACGTAACCACACTCCTGGGCAGTTACGATATGTGGATCATCAAAATAAATGCCCATGGAACTGTTCAGTGGCAAAAAAGCTATGGCGGAAATGACTGGGATAATGCCTTATGTATAAAACAAACTGTTGATGGCGGATACATATTTACAGGCTCCACTATGTCCGATAATGGAGATGTTACTGTTAATTATGGCAAGTTTGATGTTTGGGTCGTAAAAATAAATCAAACAGGTACACTGGAATGGCAGAAATCCTATGGAGGCTCCCTCGAAGATTATGCGGGCAGTATCTGTCAGACTTCGGATGGTGGATATGTATTTGCCGCTACTTCGGAATCCAAAAATTACGACCTGACGAAAAATAACGGATACGGGGATTATTGGCTGGTTAAACTGAATGCGACTGGTGAAATTTTATGGCAGAAGAGCTATGGCGGTTCGTATGAAGACCAGGCAGCTGATGTTATACAAACCAATGATGGTGGTTACCTCATGTCAGGGCAGGTACTTTCATACGACAAGGATGTTACCGGAAGTCATGGTGCCAATGATGCCTGGCTTATAAAAACGGATACTTCGGGTAATATACAATGGAAAAGAGCCATGGGTGGAAGTTCGCAGGAAGATATGGAAAGTGTTATTCAAACTGCTGACGGGGGATTTGTTACGGCTGGTTTTACGGCATCAAACAATGGTAATGTAACCGGCTTCAAGGGTGCAACTGATTTATGGCTTGTCAGGCTTTGTACTATCGAAGCATTGGCTTTGTCGGTTAACGATCCTGAATACTGTGTTTCGGCAGAAATATCGGCAACGCCGGGATTTGATCACTATTTATGGAATACCGGAGATACAACCCAATCCATACTGACTTATACCGGTGGTTATTATAATGTGGTGGCCTCAGGTTCCTCGGGTTGCGAATCAATCGCAGAGATCATAATCCCTCAATTGGAAGGTGTTTTTAATACTGAGGAAATCTGCATGGTGTCAGTTGATGAATTAACTGGTAAAAATACGATTCAGGTACACAAAACTATTAATGTCGGTACTGATTCCATTCTTGTTTTCAGGGCCGACAGTGTGGATGATCAATATCAGGAGATTGGATCATTAGCCTTTGATGCAATTAATGTTTTTATTGATGAAAATGCTCATCCTGGCGAAAAAACGTACAGATATAAAATAGCATGTAAAAATAATGAATGCTTAAGTGATTTGAGTGAAGCTCACCAGGCAATGTTTCTTACTGCGGAATACGGTTCATCAAATAGTAACGAAGTAAAACTGGCATGGACTAACTACAATGGTGCAGAATATGCTGAGATT
>CAZBZA010000526.1:0-2868 GCA_964495865.1 uncultured Lentimicrobiaceae bacterium | reverse complement strand
ACTTATGTCTTTACAGGAAAGATAATAAAGAAATAACCTATGCTTATTCACTAGTTTTTAAACCGGTTCTTAGAGCCGGTTTTTTTTTGAACAGAATTGAAGGATACAAACTCTTTAAGTATAGGTATAATTATTTCCAAAAGATGTGTCTGAATGAATCTCTCTTTATTGATTTGTTCGGGTCAGTATTGTCCCGATTATTCAGGATGCCTGCCCGAAGCATGCGGGAAATACGCAATGAGAATAATCATTTCGTTTTGTGAGAAAAATATTAGACTCATGGCTACTTAATGTAGGCTTTTCTTTGAGTACGGGATAGAATTAAACTTCCATTTGAATATTACAGGAGAATCATACTGTATAAAAAAATATACAATTTGTAAAATATCTACAATATATAGATTTGATTTTTATAATAGGATTATCTGAAATCTTTAATATCGTATTGAAAAACAATATTTTGAAAGCCAATTTCAAGCTTTTTAACTCTTTCAGATTTCAATAAATTCTTATTCCTTTACATCGTACAGCAAATTTTGCGGAATAATAGCGTTTAAATTCGAGTCGGAATGATGCTGTATTTAAATTCATTTCTATTTCTTTAAACATGAGGGAACTTATTTGATTTAAATGTAATTATTGGAATAGGTGAGGAGCCCTCTTAAATCTGATGCAAAAACTGTTTAAATAGGTTATAAATCTAATTTGTCTTTTGATTAATATTGTAAATAAAGTGTACAAATGTAAATAACTACCAAGTATAACAAGTGTAAACTCCGGCATTACAGATGTAAACTAATAAATTATTACATTATCAAACAGCTGGATATACAAATGTATACCTATCGTTTACTTTTGTGATATAATACTAATGTAAACTTATTAATTATTAAATATAAAATATTATTTAATTAGTTGATATCCATATAAATATAGTAATAATATTAACTATTACTTCAAGTAATTTCATACAACCGGCTTATTGGATAGTTGCATTAAATATTTATTGTATATAATTGATATATAGTATAATAAGTAATACAATTAAATTAAATATTTAAATGTAAACTAATACAGCTTTAGACTGAATTTTAATATTTATTGTATAAGTGTTGAATGAATATTTAATATTACATTTGTAGTGTTGTTTACATAATATTAGTTTACAAATGAAAGACCGGATCATATTACTTATCAAGGCTAAAAATTTAACAGCCGCACAGTTTGCCGATGAAGTTGGTGTTCAGAAATCGAGTATATCGCATATTATCTCGGGCCGCAATAATGCAAGCCTCGACTTTATCCAGAAAATCTTAATTCGTTACCCCGAAGTTAATATGGAGTGGATTATGCTCGGAAAGGGTCCGATTTTTAGAGGGGCTGATTCAGTTCTGAATGCCAGTAATGACGTGGCTTTGAAAATGGATTCCACACCAGTTTCAGGCTCTGTAGATTTGTTTTCGGTACTCAATCCTGATACTGGCCAGAAATTTCGCAGACAAAACGAGTTGAGCCAGGAACAAATGCAGGAAGAAATTTCTAAAAATGAAGACACGCAAATTGATTCCGTATTTCCTGTTACGGAAAACAAAGTGAAATTGGAGGATAAAAAAAATAGCCTGCAGGAAAATATACCGTTCAGGTCAGGACACAAAAATCCCCAAACGAAAACAATACTGAAAATCGTTGAATTTTATTCTGACAATTCATACAGGGAATATTTCCCTGAGTGATCAGATCCTGTCGAAGCGGGAAAAGAAGAAATTGGCTTCAATTTGTGCATTCTCATCGCTGTCAGAACCATGCACCGCATTATTCTGAATGGATGAAGCATACAATTTGCGGATAGTACCTTCAGTAGCATCAGCAGGATTAGTTGCCCCGATAAGTTTACGGTAATCGTCAACAGCGTTTTCTTTTTCAAGAATTGCCGCAATAACCGGCCCTGATGTCATAAATTCGACCAAACCATTAAAAAAAGGCCTGTCTTTATGAACAGCATAAAAGGCTTCTGCATCTTCTTTATGCATACGGGTAAGCCTTAATGCTTTGATTTGAAATCCATTACTGGTAATGTGATTTAAAATTAATCCTGAAAATCCAGCTTTAAAGGCATCAGGTTTAATCATTGTGAAAGTGGTAATTCCAGACATAATAGTCAAAATTGCAGTTACTACAAATATAAGTTTTTAATTACAACAACAAACACATCATAAAGTTTAAATTGGTAATTTTGCACAACTAAATAATTTTAATAATTTAAATTTTGAGCATTTCTGAAACTTCCATTGCTTATCTGAAAAAACTCCTCGGCGAAAAGTCGGATGTGCTGATAACCACTCATTATAACCCTGATGGTGATGCGATAGGGTCATCATTAGCGCTTTACCATTTTCTGAATTCGCTGGGGATTAAGGCAAAAGTTTTATTACCCAATGAACTCCCCTCGTTTCTACAGTGGTTGCCGGGAGTTGAGCAGGCTGTATTATATTCAGAGAAACCAGAACTGGGAAACGAGATGCTTGAAGCAGCAGATTTGATCTTCTGCATGGATTATAATGGTCTGAAAAGGGTAAAGCTTTTTACAGATCAGCTTAGGGCTGCTAAAGCCACACGAATTCTGATCGATCATCATGTTCAGCCTGAAAATGAATTCGATCTCACTTTTTCAGTTATTGAGGTTTCGTCTACCTCGGAATTATTGTACCAGATACTCGATGAAGCAGGTTTCTTCAATGGAATTACAAAAGATATGGCCGAGTGCTTTTTTGTCGGAATAATGACTGATACCGGCTCATTCAGTTTCGCCTGCAACCGTCCGGAAACATTCGAAATTGCTGCTAAACTTATAAAAACCGGCATTGATGT
>CAZBZA010000525.1:0-2877 GCA_964495865.1 uncultured Lentimicrobiaceae bacterium | reverse complement strand
TTTCCAAGCCTGTCGAGAGTGCGGGCAAAAAACACCCACAAAGGAAAAGTAAATAAAGCCATCAATGGTTTTGAAATGGCGCTTAGCGTATATCCCCAACGAACAAACGGAACCCTGCTCCCCAGTTTATCCGAATAATTACCGAAATAGCCTTTGCTTAAACCCGCTGTAGCTTCGGCCATTCCTTCGAGAATACCGATCATTAATACCGAAAAACCAATTGATTGCAAATATACCGGCATAACCGGATAAAGCATTTCACTTGCAATATCAGTAAAAAAACTTACAAATGATACCAGGAGAACAGTACGGGTGAGAATGGAGCGCATTTTAACGAAATAATTCTGTTGTACGATGAACTTTGCGCAAAAGTAATTGCTTTGCAAATGCAACTATAGCCTGAATACCCCAGGGCGCAAAAAAAAGACACCATAATTCAGGCACTCTGAATCTATGGTGTTAATTTTTCAGGTAATCTAAGTTGTAAATTGATTCTGACATTAGTCCGATAATAATAACCAATAACATCACTATCAACAATATAATTTCAGCCCTTTGCATCCTGATGTGTTGATAATCTGCGAATTATTACTTTGCGTCTTCGCACTAAAAAAATCTAACGGAGTATTGTTCTGATGGAGAAATTTTTAATATTCTTTAGCCTGTTTGACTTATTTTTACAAGATTATCATAGTTCAATATTTCGAAATCATTTCCGCTTACCTGAATAATCCCCTCATCCTTAAATTCACGTAAAATCCGGATCGCACTTTCCTTCGACATCCCCGACATATCAGCCAGATCCTGACGTGACAGAGTGGTATGGAAAGGATTGGTTTCGTAGACCTTTTCTTTAAGATAAATCAGCACATCGGCAATGCGGCCAGGCATTTGTTTCTGTGTGAGACTAATAAAAAGTTCATAATTATAAATAGATTGCAGACTTACTTTCCTGAGGAAATCTTCGGCAAAATCAGCGTTATTGCGGATCAGGGTTTTAAAGGTAACCAGATCAACCAGGCACGCAACCGAATCTTCAATTGCCATTGCCGAAAAATGATGCATCTGATCAGCATAAATGCCTGGTCCAAGTATGTATTCAACAGGTTTAACAATACTTAGGATCAAATTTTTATCATTATATCCTTCGATATAAGTTTTAACTTTCCCTTGTGTTAAACAAAGGAAATGCATGTTAGGAGTACCTTGTTTAAAAATAAGTTCACCGGATTTAAAGTGGACTTCTATTCGTTTATCATCAATCTGGTCGAGTTCAGTCTGGCATAAACAACTAAACATATCAGCCTTATCTTTGCAGGAGGAGCACCCCTTATTATATTGAGTGTATTGATTCACCGGAAGTTAAATTTACAATTATGAATTGGATTGGTTGAATACTTAACCTTTTATTATTTTGTAACAGCTTCTTAACATGAGCGTACAAAGATACTGACATATATCAATACTTCAACTGATAAGTATCAAAATAATATTGTTAAACAATCATATACAAAATACGCACTATTTCGAGATAAAAGTATTCCTTTGTACCAATAACCGACAAACAAAAACATTGCTATATTTACATTCGTAAATTCAGTTCAAATACTTAAAAACCAAACCAATGAAAAAGAGATTACTTGGATTATTAATGGTAACCGGCACGTTGCTAATGATGTTAACGGCCTGTGAATATGACTTTATTGAACCAACGCCCCCTCCTCCACCCCCACCAGCAGGCGACACAATTAGTTTTTCACAGGATATCCAGCCATTTTTCAATGCTAAATGTGCTTCATGTCATCCTTCTGTGTACAAACCTGATTTAACAGCCGGAAATTCATATAATGCCCTGATTTCAGGAAATTATGTAGTAGCAGGCGATCCTGCAGCAAGTTCTCTTTATACCAAATGCAAACCAGGTGCAAGTATGGCTCCATATACTACTGCTGCAGAATTAGATCTGGTATATCGCTGGATTTATGCAGGTGCCAAAAACGACTAAAGTGATCTCAAATCGATAAAAACAGAAAATGATGAAAAAGATATATTTATTACTCAGGATCAGCGCTTTAGCATTTCTAACACTGATTATTTCCCAATCGGGTGCTTTTGCTCAGGAAGAAGCTACTGAAGATACAATTATTGAAACACCTAAGGAGCGTCCGGTACGTCCTGCATTCGAGAGTGGATTATTATTCGATGCATCCACTACTACACTTCAACCTTCGAAAACGCTTGAAATGATCATTCAACATCGTTTTGGTATAATTGATTTTGACGATAACAATACTGATTTCCTTGGGATATGGGGTGTTTCGAATATACGTATTGGGATGAATTACAGTATCCTCGATAATTTAACTGTGGGAGTAGGTGCTACCAAATTTAATAAGATGGAAGACCTTCAGGTTAAATACCGTGTTATTGAGCAAACCCGTTCCAACAGCATTCCGGTTACCGTGGTACTATACGGAGTTGCAGGTATTGATGGCAGCGCTGATACCAAATGGCAGGACAGCTATCAGTTCAGCAACAGGTTATCGTATTTCACACAGGTTATTGTATCGCGCAGGTTTAATGATAAATTCTCGCTACAGTTTGCACCGGGGTTCACACATTACAATGCAGTTGATTCAGTGTATAATCACGACAGGATTTCATTGTCACTTGCAGGAAGATATAAATTCTCACCTCAGGGGTCATTTATATTTTCCGGTGATTTCCCATTGGATATTGAAGGAATTAAAGACTACAAAAAAGTGGACCCAACAGCAACCGTTTATGACAGGCCTAATATTTGCGTAGGTTTTGAAATTGCTACCAGCACCCATGCATTCCACCTTTACCTTGCCAATTCCCAGGGTATACTTCCAC
>CAZBZA010000524.1:0-2886 GCA_964495865.1 uncultured Lentimicrobiaceae bacterium | reverse complement strand
AAATTCCATATTTGGCTTATTTTTAATACTTTTATCACAAATCTAAATTGATTCTTCCGGTTTTGAAAAACACTTTACTCCTGGCTCTGCTTCTTACCTTGCTCATTTCTGGAAAGAGAGTTGATGCTCAAAACAAGCCAGAAAAAACAAAATTTCTTGTTGGTTTCTCGCAATGCACTACTGCTGATGCCTGGCGTAAGTCAATGGATCAGGAAATGCAGAATGAGTTACTGTATTATCCCGACTTTCAGCTGCTTATTAAAGATGCCGGAAACAGCAGCGTGAAACAGGTGAAGGATATCAACGAGTTGTTAGCTGCCGGAATTGACCTGTTGATTGTTTCGCCCAACGAATCGGAACCTTTAACAGGCATCGTGGTTGATGTTTTTAAAAAAGGTATCCCTGTTATTCTTATCGATCGTAAAATTGAATCTGATAATTATACTGCATTTATAGGTGGCAACAATTACCAGATCGGGAAAGAAGCAGGGAAATATGCTGTTCAGTTATTGAACGGGAAAGGCCGAATTGTCGAAATTTCAGGGCTGGAGGGTTCTTCGCCCGCCAAAGAGCGGCATAAAGGTTTTGTTGAAGAAATATCAAAATCGCCCGGAATTAAAATTATCAGCTCGTTATCAGGCGAATGGGAAGTTTCGAGTGCCGAAAAAGTAATGAATGATTACCTGGAATTGAATATCCCTTTTGACCTGGTTTTTGCCCATAACGATGTAATGGCGATGGGTGCCTATAAATCGTACATCAGGAAATTTAACACGAAAAAAGCCTTTTTTATCGGAGTTGACGGATTGCCCGGAAATTCGAGCGGCATACAGGCTGTTATGGACCGGAAACTCGACGCCACTATGCTTTATCCCACTGGCGGCAGCCTTGCTATATCGCTGGCAGCGAATATTCTGAATAATAAAATGGTAAACAAAGAAAATATTTTGAATACACTGGTTATCGATTCGATAAATGTTCGCGCTTTAAAATTTCAGACCGACGAAATTACTAACCTTCATTACAGAATTGTAAGTAGCCGGAATATTTTGAATGAGCAGGTAAAAAAATACCTTAGTCAGCGTTTCTGGCTCATTGTCGCATTGAGTTCATTGTTTTTAATTATTGTTCTCACTATTCTGCTTTTAAGAGGCTTAAGGAATAAAGCCAAAGCCAATCTAAAGCTGGAAGTTCAAAAACAGGCTATTACACGGCAAAACGAAGAATTACAAAAAATATCCATTGAGCTGGCGGAAGCCACAAAAGCCAAGCTGATTTTCTTCACCAATATATCGCACGAATTCCGCACTCCGCTTACCTTAATGATAGGACCTCTGGAAAATATACTTGCCGAGAGTAAACTTTCGCCGCTTTTACGCAGCCAGCTGCAAATGATGCAACGCAACGCAACGCGACTACTGCGGATGATAAACCAACTTATGGATCTCCGCAAAATTGAGGATGAGAAAATGAAACTGTGTGCCGGCGAATATGATATAATTGGTTTTACAAATGAGATAAAAGAAACTTTCAGCGAGTTGGCCGACAGAAAAAACATAAGTTTCCACCTAAATTCCTTTCAAAATGAGCAACTTGTGTATTTCGACAGGGATAAGGTGGATAAAATTTTATTTAACCTGCTATCGAATGCGTTTAAATTTACTTCCGAATCAGGCAGTATCGATATTAACATTAATAAAGTTCAGCATACTTTTAACGGCATCGAAAAAGAAGCAGTTGAAATAGAAATCAGGGATAACGGGATAGGAGTCGCACAAGATAGCCTGAAAAGGATTTTCGAGCGCTTTTACCAGGTTGAGCAGGATAAAGGAAATATTGTTGCCGGCACCGGAATAGGATTGCCGCTATCGAAAGGATTTGTTGACCTGCATCATGGCGATATTGTTGTAAAAAGCAAAAAAGGAGAGGGATCGTCGTTTACCGTTTATTTTCAGTTGGGTAAAGATCATTTTAACGACAATGAAATCAGCTCGATTGATAAGGAATATACCCGGATCGAAAAACAAATATTCCCCGAACTGAGCCAGGACGATGCGGATATAGAAAGTCAGAATCAAAGTTGTATTTCCGACGACTATGAAAATATGCCGCTTTTGTTAATTGTTGAGGACAATGAAGATGTAAGTAAATTTATAAAATCATGTCTTATTGTTAATTACAGGATCATGACGGCTTCGAATGGCGTTGAAGCTTTTGAAAAAATTTACATTGACCAACCCGATCTCATTATCAGTGATGTAATGATGCCCGTGATGAACGGATTGGAATTTGCCGCTAAGCTGAAGTCGGATATCCGTACCAGCCATATCCCGCTTATATTGCTTACGGCATTATCGTCGCACGAGCACAAAATTGAAGGCCTCGAAACAGGTGCCGATTCTTATATTGCCAAACCTTTTAACAAAAAACATTTGCAGGTGCGTGTAAAACAACTTATCGAAAGCCGCCAGCAACTCCGCAAGCATTACCAGCAGGATGTAATTACCCAGTTTGTGAAAGAAAATAAAATATCGCAGCTCGACAGTAATTTCCTTAAAAGGTGCAATGCCATTATCGAAAAACATTTAACTGAGAATGAGTATGGAGTGGAACAGATGAGTGTGGAAATAGGTCTTTCGCGAGTGCATGTCTATCGGAAGATAAAACACCTTACAGGGCTTACAGTGAGTGAGTTTGTACGAAATATCAAACTAAAAAAAGCAGCGGTTATGCTGCAGGAGAGTGGTAAAAGCATTGCCGAAGTTGCTTACGAAACCGGGTTCTCAAGTCCATCGTATTTTTCAAAATGTTTTAAAGATCTGCATAATATATCTCCAACAGAGTTTGTGCAAAATAATACTACGGAGTAAATAGGGTCTGCTGAAA
>CAZBZA010000523.1:0-2893 GCA_964495865.1 uncultured Lentimicrobiaceae bacterium | reverse complement strand
TCCCAGTCAATTGCCGATGCAAATGGATTGCCCAATAGGTTCCATCCTACACGCGAAGGATTTACACCGGGATTTAATCGGGCAAGGGTTGAAGTTACCGGTGAACTGTTGAGCACACCCGAAAACAGTGCAGTTTGTGGTTGATTCATTTGCACGGTATATCCTTTTCCAACAGTAAGTATGTCGCCAGCGGTCAGATTCTCCCAGTTACCGGAAGTTTCGTTGTATTCGCGGGCCCATACCTCAAGTTGATTGAGCGGGAAAACATTCCCTATCGAAGCATCTACAACCGGTGATGAAATAAAATGATAATCGGAGTTTATAATATCGCGCTTAACCAATGCTGATCCGGTTGTTAAAAATTCGGAGCCGATAAACGACCCGCCACTGTTAATTGTAATTTCTGCAATAGTAGTCGGCGAGAGCAATGTTGGATAATTGGTCAGTCCTCCGGGAATGGTTACCTGGGTAATTGGTCCGGGAATTCCATTACTCCAGTTGTTCGAATTAAACCAGTCGGTGTTTAGGGTTCCTGTCCACGAGGATGTTGCCGGTGGATCGAGGCAAATGATAGCAGCTGCCCAGCCTGCTAATGCTACTGAGCCGTCGGAAGTAAATTTAAAAGTTAATGCGCCTGAGGAGTTATTAGCTGTAACAATTCCTGGTCCTGACGAACCAGCGTAGTTTCCGATTAACGGCGCCGAAATATTGGTTCCATTATAAATTTTCAGGAAGTCAAATCCGGATTCAGTGGCAAAAGAGGAAAAACTCAAACGTATCATAGCTCCCGGACTGGCGGGATAAAATGTAAACGTAGCGTTTTCATTATTGAGATAAGTTCCCGAAAGTCCGCCCGAATCATAAAATGTGCCATCGCAGGTTGTGGCTGTTCCGTTAGTCATTTTAAATTCTAAGGGCGCAACATGAATGTAAGCTGTTTTCGTTTTTGTATCGGTTGAGCCAGGTTTCGATGTCGTTAAACTCACATCGAAAGTTCCCGGCGAATTATAATATACAGGCGGAGGGTTTTGCCCGCTAAATGTTGAAGGCATTCCCCCGGGAAATGACCACTCCCAGGAAGTAGGATCACAACCCGAAATATCAGTAAAAACAGCGCTGTTACTTTCTAAAATGTATGTTTGCGCTGCCGTGAAATCTGCATATATGTCTTTAACAGTTACATAGCCTGTTTTAGTCTGAGTATTTGTAATTACACCATCCGAAACGGTAAGAGAAACATCATAAGTTCCGTTTGTCGTATAGGTGACTGCAGGTGGTGATTGCCCGTTGTAAACCGCTGGATTACCACCCGGAAAACTCCATGACCATGATGTTGGATCGCCTATTGATAAATCATTGAATGTTATTGGATTGCCTGTACAAATTATGGTTTGGGAGGCTGAAAAATTCGCTGTTGGAACTAGCAAAGCCTGTGTTGCCAGTAATGCCTGGTAAGCATTCAGCCGGCCCGAACCCAGTTTGCCCAAGAACGTAGGATTTAATCCATTAATGTTATCAGTTGTTGATGTTAAAATACCAGCCACATCCTGAGGAGTAAGTATGCCGGGAGCTAGTGAGATAATCAGTGCTGCAACACCCGATACATGCGGACAAGCCATTGACGTTCCTTGCAGAAAAGCATACGTATTTCCTGTCTGGCAACTTAGGATTCCCCTTGCCGTCACTGAATTGGTTTCGCCACCGGGGGCTGCTATGTCAACCCAGGTATCGTAATTCGAATAGTATGATTTTATATCCTGATTGTTGGTAGCAGCAACCGAAAAGGCACCGCTGTAACAACCCGGATACCATAATCCGGGTAAGTTTTTATTGCCGGCGGCAAAAATTGTAATTCCACCATTCAGCACTGTGCCACCGCCATACGTATTGAAATAGTCAATTGCATCCAGCGCAGCCTGATCATATGCATTCACAGCAGTGTAACCCCAACTGTTCTGCGAAATGGCAGCACCGTTATCGGCGGCATATATAGGGGCATTTTCGAAACCTCCGCTCGAAGTAGCTGTAAATACCTGGCACGACATCAACCTTACACCATCACCTATACCAGAACCTCCGGCCACACCGCTTACGCCGGTAGCATTGTTCGTATTTGCGGCCACTGTTCCTGCAACATGGGTGCCATGGTTTCCAGGTGTTATAGTAGGTGACGTTGTTACAAAATTAAATCCGATGCCGGGCCACATATTTGCTGCCAGATCAGTATGCGTGTATTCTATTCCTTCATCAATTACTGCTACTATCACATCACTGTTACCTTTTATTATGTCCCAGGCTTCAGGAAGGTCGATATCAGCATCTGTTGTCCCGCTCTGCTGGCCGGTATTGTTATAATGCCATTGCTCGTTAAACTGTGGATCGGTCGGTACAAAATTAAGGGAGTTATTTACTGCCGCCGCAGGGTTTGCCAGAAATGGATTTATATCAGCACCAATCAGTTGTTTCCTGTAAACGGGTTCCGATAGCTGAATATCGATTTCCGACGAATATGCCTTTACCATCGTCCGGACATCGGTACCTGCCGGAACTGTAAGATCGTACCATAAATGAAACTCCCATTGCCTGTGGCGTTCATTGTATTTCGTGTTCTGCAGCACTGTGGCAAACGTTTTTTTAATATCGGCTACCCCAAACTGCATATTCAGCTGGTCAATTCCGGAAATGCCAAAAAGTTTGATACCATCAGAGTTGCTTGAAATAGTGGCATTATCAAGATAGCTTTCCTGTGTTTTTCTGAACTTAATGCGGATAATACCCTGTTCCATACCTTGGTCGGGAATAGAGGAAATATCTATCGGTGGACGTTCGCCTCTGATTATTGCTTTAGTGGGAGGAACTGTTTGAGCGGCTACCTTATTTGTAATGCAGCCCA
>CAZBZA010000522.1:0-2894 GCA_964495865.1 uncultured Lentimicrobiaceae bacterium | reverse complement strand
TTTCGCCGGTAAACTGATCTTCCTTATTTTTAAACAACACGTTAAACGTGGTTAAACTACCGTAAATTCTTGTTATATACTGCTCAAGATCAACCTTTTCCTCATCAGTGAGGTTACTTCCGTTTATGCGCTGTTCCATCACACGCACACGGTCGCGGATCATTACAATTTTATGAAAAAAAGTTTCAATGGGAACTTCCTTTTCTTTCAAAGCTTTGTCGCCGGGATAGAGGATCATTTTACCACCGGTCCATTTTTGACCCAATGGCACGGTTTCCTGTACATCGCTGAAACGGCGCAAAACCCTGACAAGGCTTTTCTCAATCTTTTCGTAGGTAGCCAAATCCGAAGGCGTTTCAACGGCTTCAATTATTTCCATTCCTTCATAATCGCGCATAATCTGGCGCACACCGTTTTCGATAAAACCAATTTCGTATGCATCGGAACGAATCTGAACTACTACTCCTTTACCAAATTGAGGATGTTTAACACGGGAACCAACGCCCAAAACTATTTCTGACATAAAAACAGATTTATATTTTGTAATTGATGCAAAAATAGGATTTAGGACAATACATTTTGGTGAAAAGTAAAAATTTCATTTTTTACGATTCTGTTGGAAAAGCTTATGTATAAAAGTTAAACTTTTATTTGTTCCGGCTGTTTAAATATTTCCTTAAAAAACATATCGATGAAAAATATAGCAATTCTTGGCACCGGAATGGTAGGCGACGCAATAGGTTCAAAACTGGTAGCCCTCGGGCATAAAGTTATGATGGGTTCGCGAACAGCCGATAACGAAAAAGCCAATGCCTGGAAAATCAGGAATGGAAGCCTGGCTTCAAATGGTACTTTTGCCGATGCTGCCGCATTTGGCGAAATTCTTTTTAACTGCACCTCGGGGCAGGTTTCTCTGGAAGCCTTGCAATTGGCAGGCCGCGAAAATTTACAGGGAAAAATACTGGTTGATGTTGCAAATCCTCTCGATTTTTCAAAAGGGATGCCGCCTTCACTCAGCGTATGCAATACCGATTCGTTGGGCGAAGTAATTCAACGCCAGTTCACTGATGTTAAAGTAGTTAAAACACTTAATACCATGAATTGCCAGTTAATGGTGAATCCAGGTTTACTCAGCGATCCGGGCAATGTGTTTGTTTGTGGAAATGATGCTGACGCAAAAGCAGAAGTCAACCTTATTTTGCAATCGTTTGGCTGGGAAAAAATTATTGATCTGGGCGATATTTCAGCTGCCAGGGGAACCGAACAGCTTTTACCTGTCTGGATCAGACTGATGGGAACACTGGGAACGGCGGCTTTTAATTTCAGTATTGTAAAATAATCAGGGAGCTATTCCTTACTTCGAATAGCTTTGTGGATTGCAATGACCTGTGGAATTACCATAGTATGATTGTTGTTAACCACAACATATTCTGATAGTTCCATTTTTTTTTCCTGTGGCCACTGATTGCGCATACGGTCCGAAACCATTTTTTTTGTAATTCCGTCGCGGGCCATTACCCTGGCCACACATAACTCTTCGGGGGCTGTAACCAGGATAGTTGCATCAAACAACCTGTTGAAGCCACTTTCGAACAGAATGGCTGCTTCATGCAAAACGTAATGTTCGTTTTTGTGAATTTCGCACCAATGCTTAAAATCTTCTTCAACCAGCGGATGTATTAAATTATTGAGCTCAGCCAGTTTTTCCTTATCGTTAAAAACAATATTTGCCAAAGCTTTACGATCGACCTTGTTATGCAGATTGATTACTTCCTGACCGAAATGTAATGTTATTTGTTGTTTTATTTTTTCAGTATCAAGCAACAAGCGTGCCTGTATATCCGCATGATAAACCGGAACACCCATAACTTCAAAAATACGGGCAATGGTAGTTTTTCCGGTACCAATATTGCCGGTGAGCCCTACTCGCTTCACTTCGAAATAATTATAAATTCAACCTCTTCCGGAACAATTTTTAATACTCTTACATTTTCGGGCTTTTTTATAAGCCTGACAGTAAGTTTATTGCCATTTTTTAACTCTGGTCTGAATTCTATTTCAGCGGCAAAATCCGATTTTGTAACATGCGAATACTCTGATAATGGAACCCTGCAAATAAGTTCAACCTTATCGGGAAAGATTTTTACGTTTTCGCCATTACCAAGTATTGAAACAGGAATAACATAAGAAGCCTCGGTTACTTTTGCTACATTCATCTGAATGGTAACCGAATCGGGCGAATATTTAATAAGTCGTGACAGCGGTCCTTTAAAAAGTGCAACTTTCATTTTAACACTGCTATCTATCTCATTCAGGTTTAGCTTTTGTGTTTGAACAAAGGTTAGTGTATCAATAATTTCCTTTGTACTCGAAACGGTTACATACTGCGGATAAAATGTAATACTGTCAGTTATATCATACTGTGGGTTAACCGAATAGGAAACATCAGCCTTCACAGAAAACTGTTTTCGCACAATTTCCGAAAACCTGAAAAACAACGTATCTGGCTTCACATAGATAATTTCCTTTTCAAAACGGATTTGATCGCCCAGTTGTTCAATGATACGGGCCGAAGGTAAAAAAGCTGTAAAACCATCATCTGAACGACGAATTTTAAGTGTCGAAAGATCAACCTCAAGAGTCCTGTTCCTTTTGGCATATTTTGCCGCTAGAAGTTCAAAGCCCTGTGCCCTCATACCGATACTGATAAGTGTATCGTCGCTATTAGTAAACACAAGATCTTTAGGGACATTGCTAAAAGTAATACTATACTTAATTTCATCGTTATAGTCTTTCATTAACTCAATAAAAAGCCACATCATAATGCTGATAGCAAGACAGACCAGAAAGACAACCAGCCGCGGATGCGATCGGTGTTCTTTCCGGCCTGTTTC
>CAZBZA010000521.1:0-2896 GCA_964495865.1 uncultured Lentimicrobiaceae bacterium | reverse complement strand
TTCGTTATTCTTGCCGGTAAATTTGCGGCGTTTGAACGGCGTTGCTGCTTTTGGTTTATCAAGTACCTGCTTGTTAGCTTTCAGAATATCGGTGGTTGAATGCAGGCGGTCGTCGTCGCGGAGTTTTAACTTTTTACCCGAAAGCAGGCTAAGGTGTTCGTGTATCAATTCATCGTTTACCGAATCGCGGTTCCAGTTGAGATACATTTTTTTGAGGTTGTTGGCGATGGTTTTTACCAGTTCGTCTTTTTCTTCACCTTCCTCATATTCAACGGCTTTTTCGATCATACGTTGCATGTATTTTCCGTAAGGCCTCAGTTTTATATTTTCCTGTGTATAAGGAACACGTGCCGGTTTCGGGGCTTCTTCGGGGCGCGGAGGAACGGGATAAGGAGAATCGATATCGAGTGTAAAATCCGACATCAGGTGAACATGATCGTATAATTTATGCTTGATATCAACCTGGTCGCGCATATCCGGATTCATAATAGCAAGGATGTTTACTAATGTAGCCGTCATGCGGTTACGCTGATCGCGATCGGTGAGCGTGGTAATATGCATGATCATATTCTGAATGTTCCGTCCATACTCGGAAATCTTCAATGAGTCGCGGGTGGTGTTGTATTCCATACTGTGAATGCTTTTTAATTGATTGCAGGCCTGGTTGGGAAAAATATACTTCGAAGAAGGCTTTTGAAATCGGTATTATTATTGCCTGGCATTAAAGCCGGCTTACAGAAATTCTATTTTATGAATAAAAAAATCCGGAGGAGAATCTTTCTTAAAACTCCCGCAAAGGTAATAATATTTTTGTTTAGATATTTCAGCAATATCATTTGAGTTTATTTCGTAAAAATGAATTCACCTCATTGTACTTATTGTCTATAAAAGTCATACTGGTATTGCTTGAAAATAAGAAATTATAAACAGTAAAGTGATCTTTTGGGTATAAAAGGTAACGCAATTTGACTAGCCTATATTGCTAAAATTCAATTGATTATCTGTATAATGAATAATATTCTGATTTTATTGATATTTACTGTAGGGGTAAAACGGTTTTCAAGTGTCTATAATATTAAGGACTTATAATTCATTAGATTATGAAGAGAAAAATTCGATTGAGCCTTTGTATCTTAATTGCTTTTCCTTTCTCTCTTTTTGCTCAGGACTGGCAATGCCTGCGCGATGGCGTTACTGCCACTTTTGTTGATACGTCAATCCTGAATCAAAACACTCAACATACGGCATGGGTGGTACATATTGATTCGGTGAGAGTGCATCAGGGCTGGAACTATCATTATGGTTTTCATAAGATAAGGCAAATAAGCGATATAAACAATTATCCTAACGGGTATGAATCGTGTTATGATGCCTACGGCCCTTCCAGGATGGGCGTTGCGATGTCGGCACTCGGAGGCGAAAATTTCTTTTTTAACTCCGCCAATCAGGGAATAAGAATAAGTACGCTGCAACAGCCGGGTCAGTCCTGGATTTGCTGTGGGATTTCGGATACTTCTATGCTTTTTGCAACGGTTACATCTGTAGGTTTTGAACCAGTGCTGGGAGTGGCTGATTCAGTAAAATACATATCGTTTCAGGCAAAAAGCAATTCTGGCGTTCTTTTACCTCATCCGATGAATACCCATGTGTTTAAACTGAGTAAGCATTTTGGAATGATTACGTTATTCGATTTTTATTCTTTCCCTCAATATATTGACAACAGTCCTGTTCATTTTCTGGCAGGAATCTCCAGTTCGGGAATTACAAACGGGGATCAGAATCTGATGTATAAAGAAATATATTCCTTTTCACCCGGTGATGAATTTCATACAGATTATGTTGCAGATAAAGGGCCGCATTGGGGCGGTTCACAAACAAAAACAATTAATAAGGTATTATCTGCATTCTGGAATTCAACACATGATACAGTAATTTACCAGGTTAGCCGCCTGGTTGATGATTGGAGCGGATGGTACGACCTGCCACATTATTATACACTCGACACAATTCTGCGTTCTTATTCTTTTTCTTCTAAATTTAGTTCCGGTCTGGATTATTTCCCTGAGCAGTCCGTTTTTAGCTTTGATACAACAGGACAGCTTAAAACAGTAAATTCTTTTATTCAATATAGGGGCAACGATTATAACGGCAGGAGAGTTAAACAAAAAGGAGATGGTCACAGCCCGATAAGCTTTTGCTCAGATACTTTAGTAGGTTCTCATCAATTCTATTGGGGTAATACTTCCTCCGAATATAAATACATTGATGGATGTGGTGGCCCGTATTATCATTTCGGAAGCTCGGATTTTTATCACGATTATTATGAAACATTTCTCAGGTTAGTCTATTTTAAAAAAGGTTCCGAAACCTGGGGGAAACCCTGGGATACTGCCGGTTGGATGTTGCCAAATGCAACTCCTGATTTGCAGCAATTTAAAGTTAATATTTATCCAAATCCTGCTTTCGGCCAGGTAAATATTGAAATACCTGATGCAGAAAAATCGGATTACAGGATTGAAATTTATTCTGTAACGGGAATAAAGATCAATGAAATGAAGATTATTGAAATGAAATCTTTACTGGATATAAGTAATTACAGAAAAGGGATATATTTCCTGAAATTATATAAGAATAATTTACATGTGGGGAATCAAAAGTTCGTAAAGAACTAGTGTGGCTTACTTCTAAACAACTTTCCCTTCCTTCACATACTCCCGCATAATAGCCGTTTCCAACTGCTTCAGGCTAAGATGGTGCTTTTTGCTTGCAAGCACTTCGATGGCACAATAATGCGCAACATTCGTAATTCCGGCCCCGGTAAGTTCGTAACGTGAAGCAATGTGCTGCCAGTTTATTTCGGGATCAATTTCAATTTGTTTAGGAAAAGTTTTGTTCC
>CAZBZA010000520.1:0-2912 GCA_964495865.1 uncultured Lentimicrobiaceae bacterium | reverse complement strand
TTTTCACCATCCATATACCGACCTCTTTTACTGCCTTTGTACAAATCGAAATGCTCAAACCGGCATTCGAGTTGGCCGTTAAATACGGGTAATTTAGCGGTTGGCCGCAGTCCTATAAGGCTCAGAGCTTTTTGGTCGCTGCTGATCACCCAGGCATGGTAGCCGGGAAATTCCTGTTTAAGTGTATTGCCGATACTTTTATATAATCCGACGATATCATTCAGCCTGATACGTTCGCCATAAGGAGGATTAATTATGATGAGTCCCGGTTCGCCTTCAGGTGGTTTCATTTCTGAAAAAGGGCTTATCTGTAACTTTATATCTTTGTGCAAACGGGCTGACTTTATATTCGCCCGGGCTGATGCCAGATTTTTAGGTGAGATATCACTCCCGATAATCTGGTATTCGAATTCGGTCTGTTTATTTAACTCTTCAGTGGTTACTTCATTCCACATATCCTGGTCAAAATCGGGCCAGTGCATAAATCCAAACTCTTTGCGATACATGCCGGCAGGGAAATTATTGGCATACATGGCTGCTTCAATAGCAATTGTACCCGACCCACACATGGGATCGATAAAATGGCAATCGCGTTTCCACCCGGCAAGCTTTATAAGCCCGGCAGCAAGCACTTCGCTCAAGGGAGCTTCGGCATTGGAAACCCTGTATCCGCGTTTGTGGAGTGAAGCACCTGAACTATCGATGGACACATCGCAGATACTGCCACGGATGTGCATATTAATACGCACATGAGGGTTTTCGGTATCTACATTTGGCCTACGACCGTTGTTTAAAGTACGGAAACGATCGACGATAGCATCTTTGGTAAGCAAAGCAATATAATGTGTATGGGTAAGTTCCGAATCGCTGGCAACAGCATCAACAGCCAGGGTTTTCAAGAGCGAAAGGTGGTTCTCCCACGGATAAGCAGTAACCTGGTTGTACAAATCGTCCTCATCAGCCATCTGAAACGAATAGATAGGCACGAGGATTCGCTGAGCGGTACGAAGGCAATAATTCGCTTTGTAAAGCATCCGCTTGTCGCCTTCAAAACTGACTGCACGGGTAAGAACCTGCACATTGGCGCCACCCAGTTCAACAATTTCGGCAGCGAGCACTTCTTCAAGTCCCGAAATAGTTTTAGCAATAAATGTCATTGGCACTGGGCCGGTGGTTGTTGGTTCCAAAAGAGAAAAGTTTAGCTGTGTGGTAATCGCAATTATATTTTTTTGAGCTTATTGATAAAATCATGTTTATCAACAATATATCGTGTGTGAGTTCCGCTCCCTATTACTCCGCTTTCGTCGCTGGCAGTAACTTCGAAAACCAGTTTTATTCCTTGTGAGAGGATAAGTTTCGAGAAACAACTTACTGTTTTGCCTGGCAACGTAGCTTTGAAATGTTTTATTGAAACTTCAGTTCCAACCGTAACAAATTGTTCAGGAATTAATGAAGCTACACTTTCCATTGAAGTTTGCTCCATCAAAGCTATCATCGCAGGAGTTGCAAATACTTCAACCGTGCCCGAACCATAAGCAACAGCGGTTTTATCAGCAGTAACTGCTATTACCTTTTTCCCTTCGGTGCCGGTAGCGATAGTAAATTCCATGATTAATTTCAGTCAGAAAAATTGATGATAAAAGTTTGTTTAAGATCCGGGTGCAGACTTTGACTCACCGGACAAGTATTGATGGTATGACGGATGATCTGCTTTTCTTTTTCGGAGTATTTCACTTGTGGAAAATCAAATTCAACAATTACTTCACCAACCCGGCGCGGATCGGATACCATTATTTTAGTGACTTTAATTTCAGTTCCATCCACATTAAATCCGTGAGTCCGAGCAGCAATCCCAACAACAGTAATGGCGCATATCCCCAGCGAGGTGGCCAGCAGGTCGGTTGGCGAAAATGCTTCTCCTCGGCCCTGGTTATCAGTTGGGGCATCCGTAATAAACATTTGTCCCGATTTTACATGTACCGCTTCGGTACGCAAATCGCCGGTATATGTAATCCTTGAAGTTTCCATGGAAAAAGATAATCTGCAAAGATATGAAAGTTATTGAAGGGGTTTCAAACAGAATGCATCAAATTACATAACTATCTAAAAAACAAATAAATAAACCAAATTCGAAAATATTCAATATTTTATATACTTCCTTTGTTATTTCAATAGTAGATTCATACTTTTGGTAATTAAAGTAATCATACTATTATTTATAAAGAATTTGACTCCCAAACTATAAAACCCGAACTAAACCTACCAAAATTATCTACTATGAAAGAACTGTTAAACCTGGAAGATTTCCGTGTAAAAGCGCAATCAGTTCTCGACAATAAGAACCTTGTTGAAACACATCAATATACTTTACAATTAGAGAGTCTTTTAAATGAAGTCCTTTCCGGAAACCTGCGGTTTGAAAAGGCCGAAAAAGAGCAAAATCAGGAAATGTCTGAAAACTATAAGGAGATGTACCAACTCCTGCGGATGATGTGCGATAATGTTCCGGATATGATTTGGGCCAAAAACCTGGATAACGAATATATTTTTGCCAACAAAGCTATCAGCGAAGGGCTGTTAATTGCTTCGGATACCAGCGAGCCTATCGGGAAAAACGACATGTTCTTTGCTCAGCGAGCAAGGCAACTATATCCCGAAAATCATGAATGGCATACATTTGGAGAAATCTGCCGCGATACGGACACCATTGTTTTGCAAAACAAAGCACCGCAACGTTTTAATGAATTTGGCAATATTAAAGGCCAATTCCTTTACCTTGATGTAATTAAAGCACCTTTTTACGATAGTGAAGGAAATATTATAGGCACGGTAGGCTCAGGCAGGAACGTTACTCACGAACACCAGTTGCAAATTCAACATGATCAGACTCTTGAAGCGCTTAAAACTCAGAC
>CAZBZA010000519.1:0-2914 GCA_964495865.1 uncultured Lentimicrobiaceae bacterium | reverse complement strand
GCCCACCTGCACCGCGAATATATGGATGCACTATACAACGACAGCCTCAATCGGATAGGCAGGGCACATATGGAATCGAAAATTGCTACTGCTTCGTGGGTAACAGCTCCCGGACAATGGGAACCCGGCGCATTACGCTGGTGTTTTTACGATTGCAATGTACTTGGCGATCCGGCTTTTGCAGTGTTTACTGACAATCCGATTGCTATTAATACCACCTATCCGGCAACAGTTCTTATTGGAACTCCTAACATGGAAATTAATATAAGTTCAGGTGGAAACCCGGCCGCCGGGTTAACCTGTGTGGTAATGAAGGACGGAATTGTAATAGGTAAATCTGTTACCGATGTTACTGGTCAGGCGTTAATTAATTTTGATGTTATGGTTCAGGATGCCGGTGATGCTCAACTTATTGTTTCAGGATACAATTGCACACCAACTACTTACAATTTTGCATTTCTCTCCGTTGCAGGTCCTTATGTGGTTTATGCCCACAGCCTGGTAAACGATCCTTCCGGCAACCAGAACAACCAACCCGATTTCGGTGAAACTATTTTACTTACCAACGGCATGAGAAATGTTGGTGGCAGCGATGCACTTAATGTAATGGTAACACTTTCAACTACTGATCCATACATTACCATTACTGACAGCACTCAGCTTTATACAAGCATACTTGCCGGTGATACGGTTACTATAATCAATGCTTTTGAATTTGTAATATCCGATACCATCCCCAACGGGCACGAAGTCCTTTTTGGTTTGAAAGCCGAAGCCGGAAGTACCTGGCTGTCGGAGTTCTCCATAACATGTTATGCTCCCGTGCTTGCAGCCGGCAGTCTTACAATTGATGATTCGGGCAGTGGCAACGGTGATGGGAAACTCGATCCCGGCGAAACGGCAACTTTGCTTATACAATCAATGAATAACGGGAACGCAGCCTGCGCAAATACTACTGGAACGCTCACCACTTCAAGTCCATGGGTTACAATTGTTTCTGCGGTTTATCCTATTGGCAATCTGTCTGCCGGCGCGTCCTCCGAAGCGCAGTTTGAAGTTCAGGTAAGTGCAGATGCTCCGGCAGCATCTATCGTTGAGCTTGAGTATGTTTTAGCTTCGGGCGGTTACCATGCAACAGCTGCATTTTATCCGACCATCCGGTTAATAGCCGAGGATTTTGAAAGCGGCGATTTTAATAAGTTCCCATGGTCAACCCTGGGGCAGAAATTCTGGAGTATTACTGACGTTGAACCCCTCGAAGGTGAATATTGCAGTCGTTCGGCGCCTATCAGCCACAGCCAGCAATCGACTATGAATATTACCCTCAATGTGCTTGGTAACGACAGTATTTCGTTTTATTCGAAAGTATCGTCGGAAGAAATTTTTGATAACCTTAAATTCTTTATCGATATACAAACAATGGGCGAATGGTCGGGTATCGTTCCCTGGCAGCGCCACAGTTATTTTGTTACCGAAGGCGTACATACCTTTAAATGGGTTTATACCAAGGACAATTTTACTTCCACCGGCGATGACTGTGCCTGGGTCGATTTTATAGTTTTCCCGGCGTTTGTCGATTATACAGGTACTAACGAAATCGCTTCTCACGTTTTGAAAATGAATCTTTCACCAAATCCGGCTGATGATCGTATAACTATCGAAGCAAGCCTGGTTTCGAAAAGTAATTACATGCTCCGGATTTTCGATAACGAAGGTAAAAATGTAGTGTCAGCGCAGGAAATTGCTACTGATAATGCAGGCCACCTGACAAAGGTCATTGATGTTTCAACACTAAAACCAGGCTATTATACCTGCGAAATTGCATCCGGGGGAACCAACATTTCGCAGTCATTTATTGTTTATTAGGTAAGCAAAAG
The DNA here is from genome assembly GCA_964495865.1 of uncultured Lentimicrobiaceae bacterium. Classification (GTDB taxonomy): domain Bacteria; phylum Bacteroidota; class Bacteroidia; order Bacteroidales; family UBA4417; genus UBA4417. The sequence continues at coordinate 1,037 of CAZBZA010000519.1, read as the reverse complement.
ACAGATTAATGTTGTGTGCAATGCATTGAATATCAATTTGCGATGTTCAATGTTCTTTCAATCGATGGTCTGACCTTAAGCCTTATTTTTATTAATATTCTTTCAGGAAATGAGAAAAACAGGAAAAGTTCAGCAGTTTTACAATGCCTTGAGGATTTTTCCTGTAGGATATCTGTGTATTCTTATTGTCATTCTGATATCGGTCGGCCCAGCTATTCAGGCACAGGAATTTATGCCAGCAAGCGAGATGCCCGAAAAATATGTTCCCGATACCCGTATCGATAACATGGGTTACTGGCGCCGGATGGCCGAGCTGGGACTTATTCCGGTGCAAGCTGCAAAACCTGCCCCTGTGGTTATAAATCGTTCGGCAACGCTCTCGGCACCGGGAATTGCAACCTACGATTCACCAGATATCCGCGTTACCGAAACCAATACATTGCAATCGGAAAACTCTATTTTCGTTGATCCTGAAAATGGCCTGAACCTCTTGAATTCGAACAATTCGCATCCTGCACCCTATGCCGGAACACAATACGGTGCCGACGCACTGCAAAGCGACGATGGAGGTGCTTCATGGGGCGGAACAATTGCCGGAGTAGCCGGATATAATTTTGGCGACCCTGCCGTAGCAATAAGCCGAAGCGGGAGGTGGTTTGTAGGTTATATTTTCTCGGGCGGAGGTCAAGGTATTTCCTATTCCAGCGATCAGGGACAAACCTGGCAAAAAAGAGGAGTAGCTTCTGCTCCTTCAGGTTTCGGAAGCCTGCTTGATAAAAATCATTTGTGGGTTGACAACAGTCTAACCAGCCCATATCTGGGAAACCTTTACGACGGCTGGACTGTAATTGGCAGTGGAAGCACAAGTTCAGGGCAAGTGCAGGTTTCGCGTTCGATGGACGATGGCCTTGCGTGGCAGATGCCTGCGCTGATAAGCTCACAGGTATCCGCTGGAAGTCATAACCAGGGAATCAACATTCACACCGGCCCGCTTGGCGAAGTGTATGCAACCTGGGCAATTTACGACAGCTGGCCGG
>CAZBZA010000518.1:0-2916 GCA_964495865.1 uncultured Lentimicrobiaceae bacterium | reverse complement strand
TGGTACAGGGTTTCAGCAATTTGTAAATAAATACCGGGTTGAACATGCCATGCAACTGCTTGGCAAACGCGAAAATGATAATCTGAAAGTGGAATATATAGGGCTACAATCAGGTTTCAATTCGAGAGCTACTTTTTACAGTATTTTTACCAGTTACACCGGTCTGCCACCAGCCGTTTACAGGCAGGGAATGATTGATCAGGAAAATAAAGGCTGAGAAATTATCCCGGAATTTATCTTTTAGGGAAACATTCGAAATAACTTCCTCAAAACGAAACTAAAATTTCTTATTAAAATCTACGGGACAGCCCCGTTAGGGGCTAAATATTGGTAGAAGATAAAACAACCCCCGGTGCAGTAAAGGCCCGTAGGGACGATATATACCAGGTATTTTAGCGTTTTCTTTCTAATTATACCGAACAACAATGATTAAAGTACAATGGTACAGTCATCTGAAATAAGCATATAGCGATTAGCACTACATCATTTTCAGGCTTTCCGCTACACATAAAAAGCATATTCAGCTATAGCCCAAACCTATCATCAAGTTTACATTCGCTGGCTGTTAAAACGGAATTTTGAGGCAGAATGATTACGTTGATAACAAGGCTACAACCGGACTTAAAGAAATGAGTTGTTTTTAAACAGTGCTAAGCCCTGAGTTAAAAGCAGCGCATTCCGAAAAAGGAATTCTTGTTACGCATAACCAGCTGCGACTGAGATTACATCATGTAACAGCAACAGAACCAATACCCGCGATAACAATAAACAATCAGAAAATAACACAACTTTCGTGCAGTTTTTAACCCCTGCAGCAATTACTCACAAGCTCGTGTACTAACCAACCCAAATCACAAGGGGATATCCGGAATAACTTTTAGGATATCCCCTATTTTAAACCTGCTTTCACGACAACTTCACTAATAATTCTGCCAATAATTTACATATGAATATTATCCGGAGTTTATACTTTTTTTCCCGCTTTACACGGAAGCGTATTTCCTTTCTATTGAGTCTGCTGGTGATAGCACTATCGTCATGCAATACTTCACACGAAAATGTTGACACTAAATACACCTCATTAATACAAACCGCTGATTCGCTGCTCAACATTGCCCCCGACAGTGCCGGAAAAATATTACTTACCATTATTGCCGACAGCTCCCAAGCGGGAGAAATCAATTTCAATAAGGCTATGTTAGGGTATTCCATCAGTCTTACATCAGCAGGGAAAACCGATTCAGCCATATACTGGGCAGAGCGAAGTCTTAAGTTAGCCGAACACCGCGATGACACTAACTACATAATCAGGAACCTGATGCATCTGGGTAACCTGAATAGCCAATCATTAAGACTTAGCAAAGCTATAGCCTTTTATTCCCGCGGCCAGCGTATGGCTGAAAATGCAAATCAAAATGATTTGCAGATAGGGTTCCTGCTGGGCATGGGTAATGTGCAACAAACTCAGGCCGATTATCCCGCGGCCATGCTGTCGTACACCCGTGCAGCCCGCATAGCCCGTCAATACAAGGATGTAGACAGCGAGGCTGTTTCTTACAATAACATAGGGCAAGTTATGGTTATGCAAAAGGACTATAAAGAAGCAATACGCTATACCAATATGGCAGTGGCCCTTGACAACGGAAAGATTAATCCGCTCAATTACGCCATGTACCTGCTCAATATCGGAAATTATTACAATGATATGCATCACGGGGATTCGGCGATGCTTTATTATAACAGGGCTGAAACGATATATCAGAATGCCGGTGACTCTATGGGACTGATCAAACTCATATTTAACCGGGCTTCTATTGATGCAAATACAGGAAATTTGCCCCAGGCAAAGCAGGACCTGAACCTGGTGCTCGACTTTAGCCGGCGATACAATTCACCCGAAGGGCAAATGTATGCCATTAATGCCCTTGCGGATATGGAATACCGTAAATCGAACTACACGCAGGCACTTTTATTTACAAATGAAGCTATTAAAATTGCTGTCGGAAATAATATGCTCAGCCAGCTTCCTGATGTTTATACTATGCAGTACAAAACGCTTATGGCACTCGAAAAATATAAAGATGCTGTAAATACACTTAATGAATCAAAGCGTCTTTCCGACAGCATAGCTGAAATATCGAAACAAAGTGAAATATCGGCTATTAAAATACAATTCGATACAGAGCTCAAGGACCACGAAATCGAAAATCTTACAATATCGCTTGCTGCCAAGTCAAAAGCCCATCGGCTACAGTTGATAATCAACATAATGATGGCGATGGTACTTATTGGAACAGTATCAGCATATTTTTATATAAACCGTTTATTACGAACCCGCACCTCGGCATATAATGCATTGCTTACAATATACAGTTTAAGACAAAGCAGTCCGCAGGATGAGCATATAATTCCACTGCCGGGACTAATTGAAAATAAAAATATTCCTCTAGCTTTTAAACACATTGAAACAAATAACCCTGGCGGACAGCCACAACCTATTGACTCTGAGGAGAAAAACCTGTACAAACAGATAAAAATACTTCTCGACGAAAAACAGGTTTTCCTGGATGCCCAACTTACACTCGAAAAGTTCGCGGTAAAAGCCTCCGCCGACAAAAGAATTATTTCGCAGGCAGTAAGTAAATATTATGGTTTAAACTTCAAACAACTGATTAACAAATACCGCGTTGAATTTGCTATGAATTTGCTGGACTCACGCGAAAACGACATGCTGAAGGTTGAGTACATAGGGCTAAAATCAGGATTTAACTCACGGCCAACTTTTTACAGTATTTTCACCAGTTACACCGGTCTGCCACCAGCCGTTTACAGGCAGGGAATGATTGATCAGGAAAATAAAGGCTGAGAAAAATTCAGTATCAGCTTCCTGCCCGAATCCAATATTTTACAAAAAAA
>CAZBZA010000517.1:0-2922 GCA_964495865.1 uncultured Lentimicrobiaceae bacterium | reverse complement strand
AGCCCAAAGTGGGTTAAATTAGCATATGGAAAACAAGGACTATTTGATAATAACGGTCCCTCGCCTACTAAAAATTGCGCTGTTTCTAATCTCAAAGTTGGTAAACACATAGGATATACGGTTGAAGGAGAAGTTCTCCTTGAGATCCTTGATTCAAAAGGCACATGCATATGCCCGGGCATTGCCGTATCGCGCGATCTGATTCCGCTAGTGAATGCTCATAATGAAATAGCAACCAGTACCTCGATAAAATTGGTTTTCGCTGGTGATAATGCAACCTGGTTTCCAAGAAAGCTGAGAGGGCACACCTGGCTATTGATGGAAATATATGCCGAAAATGGAAGTGTTGCTTCATCGGGATATATGCGTGCCGATGAATATGCCAACAGTTGGCACAAATTAAAGATTGAGGTTACCTCTGCAAGATTCGTTAAGTTTTATTGTGATAACAATTTGTTGTGGGCTCCGCCAATTCGTTTACACCCTGATATGATGAACGACAAGAAAGTGGTTTTAGGTTATACATCGGATGGTAATCCGATGACCTTAGCCGGTGTTGCCTACCACAATTGGGTAAAAGTAACGTTTCCGGTTGGGCCTGAATTTTAAAACGAATAATTTTAATCAGTTTATAAATCTACTGACTGAAAAATAATCTGAAATTGTGAAAGGTTAGCCGGGAAACACCCGCTCTTATCAAAGATATGAATGACGGGATTATTCAGCGGGTTATTGTTTAAAACGTGATGTCCGTCTCTGTGGGTGCGGGGGCGGACATTTCCTTATCAAGTGGCAAAATTATCAGGTATTGCAAACAGTTTGTGACGATAGCAAAATAACTCCCCCGATTCAACTTAAAAGCGTAAACGAAATCAATGCATCTCAGTTAAATACTAAGCCGTGAGCCCATGGCGGCTTGTGCCAAAACGCTTATAATCCTGTAAAAACTGATCACGATGTATGCGATGCCTTTTTCATTCATTCAATTACATATCAATAAATTTTACTTAAACAGTAGTCAATTTTTATTAAAAACCATTTACTCTTATTCATGTTTTCGCAAAAATTACAAAAACACAGTAGAAATTTAAAAACTGATGGAGATATACCGCAATTTTCGCAAAACACATGCTCCTCGTTTGCGGAAATCCGTTTCCTGATTCCATAAAGTGAATCTAAATTTGTAGCTGTCAAATAATCTCATTCATTAATCCGTTGCGCTGCGCCTGTTTGTATAATGCTGATTTTAAAATATTTATCACCGCTAGAAGCAATAAAAACAGGCACAGAATAACACAAAACCAAAAACCATGAAAACAATCAGATTATTGTTGTTGATTGCAGCAATAGTGAGTATTGCATGCATCAGTTGCTCAAAGTATGAGGCAGAAGAGAGCAATGTACAGGAGTTTAAGGATTTACCGGCTCTGCCTAATGTTATTGATGAGAACAGGATTCCGATTCAATCCTGGACTGAAAATTTTGCATCTTCAACTTCGTTAACCACCAACTGGAAACTATTCGGAAAACCCAGTCCAAAATGGGTTGCATCTGCTTTTGAAACGCAAGGTCTATTAGATAATAACGGTCCTTCGCCTACTAAAAATTATGCTGTTTCTAACCGCCTGGTAGGTAAAAACAAGGGTTATACTTTAGAAGGTGAAGTCATGATCAACATCACAAACTATTACGGATCATGCGTTTGCCCGGGAATAGCTTTATCTCGTGAAATAAAACCAGTGCAAAATTCCGATATCGAAATACCAACCAGTATTTCAATGAAGATTGTGTTTGTAGGTAAAAATGCAACTTGGTTTCCCGCAAACACAAGAGGACATGCTTGGTTTATGATGGAATTACTTACTGAAAGTGGAAATATAGCATCATCGGGATATATCCCAGCTGATGAGTATGTTAACAACTGGCATAAATTAAAAATAGAAGTTTCCGAAGCCAGGTTTGCAAAATTTTATTGCGACAATAAACTTATCTGGGCACCATTTGTCCGCCTAAATCCATTAATGATGAGCGATAAAAATGTTGTTCTTGGTTATACTTCGGATGGGAACCCTAAAACCATGGCCGGTATTGCCTACCACAACTGGGTAAAAGCAACGTTTCCGGTTGGACCTGAATTTTAATTATCAAACAGAAACACTGAGTAAAAATCTACTGACTGATACGCATAAAAAACAGTTTTGAAGACTGAATACGGACAGTCGAAAAATACCCCGCTCTTTCGCAACGACATGAATGAAGAGATAATTCAGCGGGTTATTGTTTACAGGGTGATGTCCGTCTCTGTGGGTGCGGGGGCGGACATTTTTTAATACCAAAGCTATCAATTAACTATTGCAATATTCCGATTAATAATATTTTAATTTAACAATCAATTTTGCTTTATCCACAGATAATTGATTTCAGGAATCTAATCTTCAATCCAGCTGATTGCAGCGTCGTAAGTACTAAAAATTTCAACGCTTACCGGGTAAAAAGATTTAATATGCAGCCCGAACATAGTCGAAAAAGCTACCTGCTGCGGTGTTGAGGTGAGCAGAGCAAACTTGCGTATGGAGCTGCTTCGGGGCATAGCTTCGAAAAACCCTACAATTTTCGGGAGTTCTTTCACCTCCATGTTAAAAACTGCCTGTCGCAGATCGATTAGTACGGGGTAATCAGGCTGGTAGTCGATGCTACTCCAAAGGAGATTTAATTCCGATTGCAGAGTTTCAGTAGCGAATGTTCCGATAAGAGCAGTAAAAGCTATTTTTCTTGAATGGATAAATTTGTACTCTATCCTGCCCGAATTACTATCCCCTGACTGAGGAGCGGGGACAATTGCTGCTTCGCTGAGCGGCAGCGAAAAACTAAAAGTACTACCTTTGTCTTTTTCGCTTTTAAGCCATATTTGTCCTCCATTTC
>CAZBZA010000516.1:1743-2927 GCA_964495865.1 uncultured Lentimicrobiaceae bacterium | reverse complement strand
ATCGGGATATCGAGCCAGTTGTAGCGGGTGGTTATTCCTTTTTCATCGGTAAATGTATCGAACGAATGTTTGCCATGATAAGCGCCTACACCGCTGTATCCTACACCGCCAAAAGGAAGTTTCTGGTTGACAAAATGCACCAGCGTATCATTTACGGTGCCTCCGCCAAAAGCATGGTTTTGAATCAGCCGCCTGATAAACTTCTTATGGTTCGAAAACACATAAAAAGCCAGCGGTTTTTCATACGACTCAATATAGTTATAGATGTCCTGTTCCGTATCGTAAGAAATAACCGGAAGTACAGGACCGAAAATCTCATGCTTCATTACATAACTCCCGCGATCGGGATTATCGAGCAGGGTCGGCTCAATATAAAGGTCTTTCGCATCGGTTTTACCGCCGAAAAGTACTTTTTCGCCGGTAATGCTACGTATCAGCACTTCGAAATTGTGGAGGTTAATAATACGTCCATAGTCAGGCGATTGCTGAATGTCAGTGCCATACAGACGGGTGATTTCTTTTTTGCATTGAGTGATAAAAAGTTCCCGCACACTTTTGTGGACAAGAATATAGTCAGGTGCAATGCAGGTTTGGCCGCAATTGATAAACTTTCCCCAAATAATACGTCGCGCCGCCAGAGGAATATTTGCAGTTTCATCAACAATACAGGGGTTTTTGCCTCCCAGCTCGAGGGTTGTGGGTGTTAGATGCTCGGCAGCAGCCTTGGCTACAATTTTCCCGACAGTTATACTTCCAGTGAAAAATATATAATCCCAGCGTTCGCGCAGCAATCTTGCTGCAACGGCAACTTCGCCCTCAATAACAGTTACATGGCCTGGATCGAAAACCGCAGCAATTATTTCGGAAACGATCCGGCTGGTATGTACCGAATGTTCCGAAGGTTTTATAACTACTGTATTGCCGGCAGCAATGGCACCGATCAAAGGTGAAAACACGAGTTGAAACGGGTAGTTCCAGGGTGTGATGATCAGCACTGTTCCGTAAGGTTCTTTGTAAACACGACACGTGGCCGGGAAATTAACCAGTACAGGCCTTACGGCATAAGGTTTTGACCATGAGCGAAGTTTCCTTATGGCAAGCTTTAACTCACTCTGAACGATGCCTGTTTCAGTCATTACCGTTTCAAATTCCGGCTTTCGGAAATCGTCGTACATGGCTTTAGC
>CAZBZA010000516.1:0-1643 GCA_964495865.1 uncultured Lentimicrobiaceae bacterium | reverse complement strand
ATATGAGCTGTTGATGGGATTCCGGCAAAAACTTCGTTAACCATAATCTGTGGTTTGGCTTTAATAATTGCCGAAAACAGATGGGCGATGCGATGTGCTTCAGGGATAAACGGGGTAGGGGCTTTGCCTTTTTCAATTCGGGTTTTCACACCAAAAATTCCTCTTTTCAGTTGCAACGTACTGTCCAAATGTTGCATAAATAAAAGGATGGAACTGCTTTTGCCAAAATCCCGGACAAAAAACACTTTGAGCCAGGTTAATGGTGCAGAAAATGGTAAAGCTATCAGTTTGAGGATTCGTAGAAACGGATTTTTCTCGCTTACCATCGGCAACATCGTGAGTCGCCAGAAACCCGAACCTTCACCGTAACGCACGGGTTCAATATGACTGTTTTCGTCCAGTTCAAGGATGGAACCAATGGCTATTCCTTTGTGCAGTTCCAGCGTTTTGTCAATGGAAGTATTATAGATCAGGGCTTCGTTATTAGTCCGGATCATGTGGCCCACACGAGAACTCAATCGCGGCAAGGTTGTTTCTTTGAGTTTCAGTAACAATGGAATCGTGCCCATTACCCCGCCCGAAAATATCACTCCGCCGGCTTTTACGGTTTGTGTTTTAGAAAAATAGGTTGTCGATTTCCGGAAACTGATTTCGTAGCCATTTTCTCCAATTTCTCTTAAAGGTTTTATGGAGATTACTTCGTTTTCAGCAATGATTTCAGCACCAAGTTGTTGTGCCAGGTGGAGGTAGTTTTTGTCGAGAGTATTTTTGGCGTTATGCCGGCAGCCAGTCATGCAGGCGCCGCAGTTTATACAGCCAGTGCGGTCGGGGCCTTTTCCGTCAAAATAGGGATCTTTAACAGTAACATCCGGTTCGCCAAAATAAACAGCCGCTGTAGTTGGCGAAAAATGTTCGGATTTACCGATTTGTTCCGCCAGTTTCTGCATAGCACGGTCGCTTTCGGCCAGCACAGGATTAACTGAGGCTCCAAGCATTTTCCATGCAGTATCGTAAAAAGGAGAGAGTTCCTCTTCCCAGTTTTCAAGCCCGGCCCATGATCCCTGCGTAAAAAAAGGTGATTTAGGTTTGGGAAGTGTATTGGCATACACCAGCGATCCGCCGCCAACTCCCACGCCACTCATGGCACTGATATGCCGCAAAAAATTCAGTTTCTGGATTCCAAAACATTTTAAAGCCGGTATCCAGAGCCATTTTCGCAGGTCCCAGTTAGTTTTGGCAAAATCGTTTCTTTCGAACCACTTTCCTTTTTCAATAACCAGAACGGAATATCCCTTTTCGGCTAACCGAAGCGCGGAAACCGAACCGCCAAATCCGGAGCCGATGATGATGTAATCGTATGAGTCTTTTAGTTGCATAGAAATGTTTTGGGTTCGGAGAGTTTGAAGAGTTTCGGGTTTAAAGGTTTCGGGTTCGAAGAGTTTGAAATGTTTCGGGTTTAGAGAGTTTCTCGTATAGAAAACATTTCAAACCCTTCAAACTCTTCAAACCCTTTAAACGTCTGCCAATTTAAGAAGCGTTTCCCCTGTAACCCTGTAAACCGTCCAATCATCCAACGCTTTTGCGCCCAATCCTTTATAAAAACTTATGGATGGTTCGTTCCAGTCGAGGCATGCCCATTCCAG
>CAZBZA010000515.1:0-2933 GCA_964495865.1 uncultured Lentimicrobiaceae bacterium | reverse complement strand
GAATTAAAACTTCATTTCGTCAACGTTATCAACATCAATCGACCTGAAATTACGGTAAATATTGATGATGATAGCAATTGCAACAGCAGCTTCGGCGGCAGCAATAGCAATTATTATTAGTGAAAAGAAGTGACCTTGAAGGTTCTGCGGGTAAAGATACCTATTGAAAACCACGAAATTGATATTCACTGAATTCAGAATCAGTTCAAGCGACATAAGCATGGTTATCAGGTTTTTACGAGTGAGAAACCCATAAATTCCGATAAAAAACATCAGTGTGCTGATTATCAGGAAAGCTTGTATTGGTATGGTTCCGGTCATAGGAAGTATTCTTTATTTTTTTGATTTCAGTATGATGAGAAAACGATTTACAATTTATCCTTTTACTTTATTCATTATTTGCTGATTGCATCTTTTTCTTTCCTTGCAACTATGATGGCTCCAATTAATGAAGCAAGCAGCAATATTGAAATTACCTCGAACGGGAGTGCAAAGCCGTTGCGGTTATAAGAAATAAGAGCATTTCCTACATCTGTAACAGTGGAAGTTTGCGCTGGTTCCAGTGATGGGGTGAATGAAAACTGCATGATGGTGATCAACGTCAATAAAGCACCGGCACCCACAGCTAAGGCTGACAATACACCTTGTTTCCTGTCGGCCATAACTGCTCTTTCACTGATGTGACTGGTAAGAAGTATGGAGAATATTATCAATACAACAATACCCCCTGCATACACCGTAAGCTGAACGGCAGCAAGGAAAGTGTATTCAAGCATAAAATAAATGGCTGCTGTTGAAATGAGTACAAAAAGCAGGTAAACCGCGGCACGTAATATTTTCCGGCTTGTTACGGTAAGCACCGAAAATACCAGGATCATTCCGGCCAGTAGGTAAAACATTATTTCACTATTCATTTTATTTTACTATTTTAGATTTATAGAGGCTCTTTTGGGTATTGGGTAATTTGTTGGTCATTCAATTGTTGAGGGCAGGGTTTTGTTAGTGTTTGAGTTGTACTAGTTGTTATTCAATGGTCATTCAATGGTTGAAAACTGAGTTTTGTGAGTGGTTGAGTAAGGAGAACTGTCATTCGATCGTCATTCGATTCTCTGCTCAGCCTGGCAAAATTGTCTTCCAGCCGCCACTATTCACTATTCTCTATTCAATTTTCACTCTTCGTTTTTAACTTTTCACTACTCTTTCACTCCATCCATAATCTTAGAACCCGGTTGGTTCAGCACTTTGGTCATAGTAGTTCTGTCCCAGTGTGCATGTTCGAAAGTTTGAGCCATTACAATGGCGTCTGACGGACATGTTTTTACGCAAAGATTACAGAATGTACACATGGCCAGGTGATATATGTGCTGGTCGATAATGCGTTTCTTCTTACCTTCTTCATTTACAATGGATTTGGTAATAATTTCGATTGATCCGTTCGGACAATTGATTTCACAGATACCGCAACCGGTACATTTGTGCTCGTTATTTTCGTCGTGCGGCATTACCACTTCGCCTCTGAAACGCTCGAACATCACGAGAGTATCGCGGTTTTCGGGATATTGCTGGGTAACGTGTTTCCAGGGAGTAAAGAAGTACTTGGCGGTAACTTTCATTCCGGTAAGCAAACTCCATACGCCGCTAAAAATTTCGGCTATATAATTAATGAATGATCTCATTCGTTCCTATTTATTATTTACAAGTTTCCTGATCTGATTTTGCAGGCAACAAATATTTGATTTCACTATTCATTATTCACTATTCACTGTCATTGCGAGTGAAACGAAGCAACACTATTCACTCTTTACCAATGCCAGCCTAATAAAACCATTGTAGCCATCAACAGTATGTTGAAGAGGTTTATAGGAAGCAGGTATTTCCATTCGAGTGTAAGAATCTGGTCGATACGAAGGCGGGGGAATGTCCATTTAAACCACATGATGAGGAATATGATGGCAAACACTTTCATAAAGAACCATATAATTCCGGGGATAAAGTCCATTACATTATTAAATCCTTCCCAGGCTCCGAAGTGGAAAGGCATCCAGCCTCCAAGGAACACTACGGTTGCCAACGCAGCTACAATAAAGAGATTGATATACTCGGCTAGAAAAAAGAATGCGAATTTAATGCCTGAGTATTCCGTATGGAAACCGGCCGTGAGTTCCGATTCGGCTTCTGCAAGGTCGAAAGGACCGCGGTTGGTTTCAGCAGTACCGGCAATTACAAATACGATAAAGGCAATTACAGCAGGGATATGTCCCTTAAAAAGAAACCATCCACCTCGTTGTAGCTCAACAATTTCGGATACCTGCATAGTACCTGCCAGTATAACCATGGTAATTAGCGACATACCAACCGAAAGTTCGTAGCTCACAATTTGAGCGCCGCTGCGCATTCCACCTATAAGCGAATATTTATTGTTACTGGCCCAACCTGCAAGTAAAACTCCGATAACACCCACCGATGAAACAGCTGTTACAAAAAATATTCCTATGTCAAAATCAAGTGCTTGTAAGCCCGGGGCAAAAGGTATTACCGAAATGGTAAGAAAAGGAACAATAATTACAATGAAAGGAGCAAGATTGTATAGGAATTTATCAACACTCTTAGGTGTGATCAACTCTTTCATAAGCAACTTGATAAAATCGGCAATAGTTTGTATTATTCCCCATGGGCCAACCCGCATCGGGCCTAAACGTTGCTGAAATGCAGCGCACACTTTGCGTTCGGCATATACAAGCAGCAATCCGAAAACGGCAATAAACAGCAGGTATAAAACTCCTATTATTGTCCATTCAATAATTGTAGTAAGCAGTGGGGAAACGTTTTCAATCAATCCTTCATGTATGGATTGGGTGAGTGGCGTAAAATCGTATTTTTCGAATGCCATTATTAAATGGGTTTATCAGATTTTTAACTTATTCAGTTTTACT
>CAZBZA010000514.1:0-2936 GCA_964495865.1 uncultured Lentimicrobiaceae bacterium | reverse complement strand
TTTCCCTGGTCGCCGGTCGACATCATTTCCTTGCCGATAATACCTTGTTTCAGCATGGCACCCGTCATTACCAAAAGAAAAATAACTATTCCTGAAAAGATAAGCTTGTGGCTGAGTACCCATTCCAGTTGATGTCCATACCATTCGATAAAGGTTGTTAATTGTCTTTCGAACCAAAGCAGAAAACGGTTCATGAAGTTGGTGGGTTGCAAGTCTTCCTTTTTCCCGATTCGCGAAGCCAGCCACGGCACAAGGGTAAATCCTACCAGTAAACTGGTAAGGGTTGAAGTTATCACGACTATTGAGAATTGTTTGAGCATATCGGCCACAAATACCTGCAAGAACAGTATGGGCAGGAAAACAACCACGTCGACCAGGGTAATTGAAATGGCCGAAAAACCAATTTCCATACGTCCTTCCAAAGCGGCATCCCGTTTATCTTTTCCCATATCAATGTGCCGCTGAATATTTTCCAGGATAACAATGGCATCATCCACGAGAATCCCTATAATTAACGACATAGCAAGCAGAGTCATCAGGTTTAATGTGAAGCCCATCAGCCACATCACAGCAAAGGCGGTAATTAATGAGGTTGGGATTGCGATGAGTACAATCAAGGAGTTACGGTAGCTTCGCAAAAACAGGAACATAACCAGCGAAACCAGGATTACAGCCAGAATCAGGTCGTCAACCACTGAATTTACTGCGGCGATAGTCATGTCGGTCGAATCATCGGCTACAATAAATTTCACCCCGAATTTGGAGTTAGCGGCTTCGATCTGGGCAAGTTTTGCATGAACCAGTTTCGAAACTTCTACGGCATTGGCATCGCCTTGTTTTTTTAACAAAAGTCCAATCCCGTTCACTCCGTTATAGCGGCTTACCGAACTTATTTCTTTCACACCATCGATAACTGAAGCCACATCTTTTACATAAACCGGCATTCCGGGCGCAGGCATCGCTACCTGCACATTCATGATGTCAGTTACGGTCGAAAATTTCCCTGTCAGGCGGACTGAATTACTTTCTTTATCGGTTTGCGCTTTACCGGCAGGCAAATCAATTCCTGAACGGTTGATGGCATCCACAACCTGGTAAAGCGAAATTTTATACAATTTCAGTTTGTCCTGATCGGCTTTCACCTGGATTTCACGTTCTTCGCCACCAAGCAGGGTGATTTCAGCCACTCCTTTTAATTGCTGGATTTGCGGAAGATATTCATCCTTCATTTTCTGATAAAATTCCGTTCCGGACAAATTGCTTGTTGCGCTTATCGAAATAATTGGCAAATCGTTGGGCGAAACCTTGCTCATTACGGGGCTCTGAATATCTGCCGGAAGGTCTTTTTTGATATTGTCGATATAACGCTGGGCATCCTGCATGGCAATGTTCAGGTCCGTTCCGTATTTCAGGTTGGCAATAATAATGGAAGCATTGGGCATGGATTTGGTCTCCAGGTAATCCACTCCTTCGAGATTCGAAAGTGCATCTTCTATTTTTCTTGAAACAGAAGTTTCAACTTCATTGGGTTCGGCCCCCGGGTACATTGTTTTTATTACAACTACAGGTTGATTAAAGTCGGGCAACAGTTCGTAGCCCAGGTTTTTAAAACCTATTATCCCCAGCAAAGCGAATACGCTGAAAATAACGATGATCAACGAAGGGCGGTTGATTGATATTTGTGTAATGTTCATGGCTTGGCAGTTATAGTATGTTGGTGTAATGAGAGCTTTTTCTTATTCCGGATGAAGAAAGAAGGGCGGTAAGAATCCTGCAGTATTCGTCGGTTTCTTTAAGTAATTCATCAGCGGCTTCTGTTTCCAGAATATGTGCGGCTTTAAGAAGGTTGAGATAGGTTCTGGTTTTTTGCGCTTCGTTACGCGAAGCAGACAGGTTAGTATAGTACTCAGGTTTGGAGTTCGCAGCCTGAGCATCTTCGATACTGTTGAGTATGGCATTCCCACTTTTTAAAAGCCGGCTCGAAAAATAATTTTCTTTTTTCGCGTCAGCCAGGTAATTGTAGCAATGCACGATCTTGAATGCAAAATCAAAACCTTTTCTCTCAATGCCATTCGTTCTGTTTTTCATGGTTTACTTGCTGTTAAGAGTTACATTAGCTCCATCGAATAAATTGATAAACCCGTTGGTGACAATGATATCGCCGGTAACTAATCCTGCTGACACTATAACTTTGTTCTGCAACCTGTTCGCCAGGGAAATGTTTTGCAGAACCGCTTTACCGTTTTTTACCAGGTAAACCTGAGGCTGAATATTGGATCCGACTATAGCAGAAGCAGGGATAATGATATGGTTTTCAGTATCGGAACTTTTCATTTTAACTTTACCAAACATTCCTGACTTGATTTTCAGATCAGCCGTATTGTTAACCGTAAACTGAACCGGGTAACTATTGCCCATATTGGATTTGCTGCCTGTCATAGTAACTTTCCCTGACAAAGAATTTTCCGGATATACGTCGGCTGAAAGCATGTACAACTGATTCATTTTAAATTGATTCAAATCATTTTCGGGCACATTGGCCGTGAACTTCAGCAGCGAAATATCTGTAATCTGAAGCAGAGGAACGCCGGGTGCAGCATAAGCGCCGACCTCGGTAAGTTTGGCGGTAACAATTCCGCTAAAAGGTGCCAGGATAGTGGTTTTGCTGATTTGTTCGAGCAAAGTAGCTTTTTGAACCTGCGCGGATTTCAATCCTAAAATTGTCTTTTCCAACTGAACGCCTTGTATGGCATCGGCTTTAGCAAGTACGGTATATCGTTTTACATCGGCTTCCAGGCCTTCAATCTGAATTTCGACAGTTTGCAATTGCAGTTTCAGTAAGGAGTTGTCCAACTGAATCAAAGCCTGACCGGCCTTAACCATGCTTCCTGCATCAACCATTAATGAATTGATTTTCCCCTGTATATCCGCGCTGA
>CAZBZA010000513.1:0-2940 GCA_964495865.1 uncultured Lentimicrobiaceae bacterium | reverse complement strand
CGCCCTCTCCCCTGGCGCGAAACCCGCGAGCCTTACAAAATATGGCTTTCGGAAGTTATTCTGCAGCAAACACGGGTTGCCCAGGGAACGGATTATTACCATCGGTTTCTGGTCGCGTTTCCTGATGTTCAAAGTCTGGCTGATACTGCCGAACAGGATGTTTTAAAACTCTGGCAAGGACTCGGTTATTATTCCAGGGCCCGAAATATGCATCATACAGCTAAAGAAGTTGTTGAAAAACACAAAGGAATTTTCCCGCAGTCATCATTCGGACTAAAGAAACTCAAAGGCATCGGGGATTATACTGCTGCTGCCATTGCATCCATCTGTTTTGATGAACCAGTTGCAGTGCTTGACGGAAATGTTGCCCGTGTTATCAGCCGCGTTTATGCCATCGATACTCCTGTTGATTCGAACGAAGGCCGCAAGACTATAACTGACCTTGCTAACAACCTGCTCGATACAAATCATCCCGGAACATTTAACCAGGCTGTAATGGAACTCGGGGCTTTGGTTTGCACTCCTAAAAATCCGGCTTGCAATACATGTCCTATAGCTTTCGCTTGTGAAGCGCTGAAAATAAAGCAGATTGAAAAATATCCTTTTAAAACGCAAAAAAAAGCACCAACCATCCGCCACCTGAATTACCTGGTTATCAGCTTTAAAAAGGGAAAAGAGGAATTTATTCTGATGCGGAAACGGACCGGAAACGATATCTGGAAAAACATGTTCGATTTTCCCTGTATAGAATCCGTGGATGCTTCAGATACTGATGAAGTGCTGGAAAGTTGCGTGAAATCAG
Source organism: uncultured Lentimicrobiaceae bacterium (assembly GCA_964495865.1). Lineage (GTDB taxonomy): Bacteria > Bacteroidota > Bacteroidia > Bacteroidales > UBA4417 > UBA4417. The sequence continues at coordinate 2,138 of CAZBZA010000513.1, read as the reverse complement.
GATTCTTCGGAGGAATACCATTTGTTGTAAAGCATGTTTCCGACGAATATATTCATCAGCTTTCGCACCGCCGGTTGCTGGCAAGGTTTATCCGTATTGAAGTGACTGGATTGCCAAAATTAACAGAAAACATTACTGCTGTTAGGAAAGAGCTTATCTCCGAGCTTCCTTTACCACGACTTATCGACAGGTACCTGGCAACTTTACTATAATCAGGATTCAGGGGTGAAAACGAAATATGTTATAACATTTCTCGTTTTGAAACGACATTTGTTATGATTTTGATCTATAAAGCGTTATCAAGCCATCCGTAAAAAGATTTTCTGCATCACTGAAAACAAAAATCCAATTGCTTTCGCACCTAATTTTATTAACACAGCAGACTTTCCGTTTATTTTGACTTACATTTGTAAGAATAAACAATACTAATTCTACAATCCGATCATTATGGCACGAGGAGTAAACAAAGTAATTCTGGTAGGTAACCTGGGGAAAGATCCCGAAGTACAAACATTCGACACATATAAAAAAGCAGCGTTTTCGCTTGCTACCACCGAACATTCGCGCGACAAAGAAGGCAATGAACTGCAACATACCGAATGGCACAACATTGTTATGTGGCGCGGGTTGGCCGAAATAGCCGAACAATTCCTGCACAAAGGAAGCCAGGTGTATATCGAAGGTAAAATCCGTACCCGTTCATTCGATGGCAAGGACGGGCAAAAGAAATATATTACAGAAGTACAGGCTGATAACCTTGTTCTGCTTGGTGGCCGTAAAGAAGGAGGTGAAAATTTTTCGCAGCCGCAATCGTCTTCCACAACACCGGCAGCACATCCTGCTCAGACTGTAGTTCCTCCCATTACCGAACCGCTGGCGCAGCAAAACGATCATGACGATCTGCCCTTTTAAAAAAATAATCACCGATATAAGACGGGCGGACTATGTTCGCTCGTTTGTTTTTAAGCTTTTACTATCTTTGCACCTATAAATCAATTACTTTACACCGTGGCCGACCCACTCCCTGATGCGTTGTACGCATTCATAGTATTATCAATCAACTATACCGATCTGGCTTCTTCAGCCGGTTTAACTGCAGGATTACTATCCGTTTTAGTATTACTAATCTGCTCAGCAGCAGCATCAGGCTCTGAAACAGCTTTTTTTTCGCTGTCGCCCTCTCAACTTAATGAAATACGAGTTGCGAAAACACAATCAAGCAAGCGTGTTGTTACTTTATTGGAAACGCCTAAACGTCTTCTGGCTACCATCCTGATTGTTAATAATCTGATTAATGTCGGTATTGTAATTATATCATCTTTTCTTGTTAATAATTACCTTGATTTTTCGGCTAACCCACTTCTGGGTTTTTTATTCCAGATAGTTATTATTACTTCAATACTACTTTTGTTTGGCGAAATATTACCTAAAGTTTTAGCCACACGAAGCCCGATAAAAGTTGCTACTTTAATGTCGATGCCCCTTTCAATTATGCAGCGCCTGCTTAGTCCTTTAAGCCGGCTGCTGGTAAATTCCACCCGGTTTATCGACAAACGTCAGGCTTATAAAAACCATAATGTCACTCTCGACGATATTTCCAATGCCATTGATATTACAGCCGATGGCAAAGTTGATTCCGATGACCGCAAGATCATGAAAAGCATTACACGTTTTGGTGCTATCAATGCCCGCGAAATCATGAGCCCGAGGGTCGATCTTACCACTATCGACAATTCAATGCCCTTTCGCGAAGTACAAAGTATCATTATTGAATCGGGTTACTCGCGCATACCGGTTTACAACGATACTCCTGATACAATTACGGGTATTTTATATATCAAAGATTTGCTTCCTCATCTATCAGAGGATGATAACTTCGATTGGGAAAAACTGGTGCGGCAGCCTTTTTTCGTTCCCGAGAATAAACCTATCAACGACCTGATGCAGGAATTTCAGGAAAAAAAAATACATTTGGCTGTAGTAGTTGACGAATATGGAGGAACATCAGGCATTATTACTCTCGAAGATATAATCGAGGAAATTGTCGGCGAAATAAACGATGAATTTGATATTGAAGCTGAAAATAACTTCTTTTCACGTATTGACGAACACAACTATATTTTCGAAGGCAAAACCAC
>CAZBZA010000512.1:0-2948 GCA_964495865.1 uncultured Lentimicrobiaceae bacterium | reverse complement strand
CCCTTGCACCTACTATAGATGCAGCATTTGAGTGCAATAAAAATTTAACCGCATTCATATTTCCGGCCAGCTGCCAGGCACAGTAATTTTCGGCGGTGCCATCGTCGTAAGTGTAAATTACATATCCGCTATCAGCCGGCAATAATCCCGGTAAATGCTGTATTTCAGAACTTTGCCCCAAGTTGGAATTCGGAGAACTTGCAGAAATTTGCCCGTAACCTGTAACATCAGTTAAAAGGCAGATTACTAAAATACTAATCCATTTAATGCTTTTCATAATGTCATTTTTATTTAAAAAGGCGCACTACAATTTCACAAATTTCCTGCTAAAGCTTTCGCCGTTTGCAGTGTTAAATCTCAAGCTATAAATTCCTGGTGCGAAATGCGAAACGTTAAAGTGAATTTCTGATCGGTCCTTGACAGGGATTTCAGCAACTTTACTACCCATAACATCGTAAACCGAAATTATCAGGCATTGCGATTTCATTTCAATAGTAACATAATCGCTGGCCGGATTCGGATAAATATTCACCTCATACTTTTGTAACTCATTTTGACCCACATAAATGCAACTCCAGGCTGAACCTGATTCAATACCCTCACCCTCAATATATTGCATAGTAAGTCGGTATTCGAAACAATTGTTACCGATATTGGATATATCACGATCCACAAATTCATTTGTACCAAAAGGAACTGAGCCAATCCAGTTATATTCACCCAAACCTTGCTGATTGGGGCCGGCAGGAAAGGATGAATACTCTTTACGGTAAATATTATAACCCAGAATATCGCATGGATTATCGGGGCCAGTCACCGTATCGCCCACCAGTGCTGAAATTCTTATCATAAAAACTCCACCTACTGCTTCACAATCAACCATTTTACACCAGGTTACACCATCGTAAATCCAACTCAATCCGCTAGTTGCAAACGGTCCTGTTGCATCCAAGGCGATATCCATAAATTGTCCGTTTGTTACTGTGCGAAACATGGCGTAAAAAGTTCCGCTAAAAGGAATATTCGGTAAGGAAACATCAGTAAAAGCTTTCTTTAATGGAATAAAAGGCTCAGAAGAACCAACCAGGTTTCTGTTTCCATCGAAAATATCAATAACACATTCAGAGGAAGTCCCGAAAAGGTCAAGAAAAACAGATGCTTTCTGCAAAAAACCGACGTCGGAAACCGGGAATTCGTTTCCCTGCCAATATTGCGATGATTCTGTTCCATGCCAAAATTCCACAGAGCCGTCGTCAAGAATATAGTTCAGAACTGTAAGTCCCGGCGTAACAGGACTCCAGGAAACGCGTATATCATTTTCCGGTGTTCCCTGCCTTTGTGCGGAAACCGATAACATTCCTCCCCAATTATCAGAGATATAGTTGTATAATTTAATATTATCAATATACCAGGCATTAATATCAGATGAGTTTACACCTTCGGTGCGGAAACGTACCTGGAAGTCATTATCCAGTATTTTCAGGGTAATATCGAAATCCTCCTGCAACCAATCGAAACTTCCTTCATTTTTATACCTTTTGAGTTCAAAAACATCGTTCCCTGCTAATAATTCAACAATCAACTCTTCTGTTCCTGATAAGGAAATATCGCTAAGTTTAACGTTGTAACTCAATCCGGCACCATAACCCATGGGGCAATCATCAAATCCCATCGAATTAAAATGCCAGCTAGTAAGCTCTGATGAATAACTGCCCGGCGACTTGCCTCCTTCATATTTCACCGAAGGCGCATCGTTGCCAACCTGCCCGGTAACGGACCAGTTGCTTCCTGCTGTCCATTTGTTTAATGTTAAAGTTCCTGATGTCCAGTTCTCGGTAAATGGAAGATCAAAACCGGTATCAACAAAACCGCAGGCAGATTCCGTTGCTGATTCAGCCAGAGTTCCCTGGGGCCAACCATACATGCCGATATCGTGAAGAGCAGTTACATCAATACATGCCTCACCAAATTCAAGCGCACTTAACCAGGATGTGACCGATACCGGCACATTGGCAATAATGGCATCATTTGAATAAATATTATAGGAAACAATTTCGGAAACCGAAAGAGGCGTTTGCCAGGTAAACCATACACCGGTATCAGAAGGAGTTGCTGTAAGGTTAGCAGGAGGTGGAACATACGAAGATGTAAACTGAACACAGGTATCAGCATAACCCGAAGGATAATTAGCCCTTACACAGAAACTGTAATCTTGGCCATACGTAACCAGGTCGGGCGAAATAAAGTACTCTGTTTCAGTAATAACTGCAATTTGATTTTGATTTAAAAAGAGTGTGTAGTCAGTAACGCCAAGGCTATCCGATTGAATCACAACATTATCCACTGCCCAGCCTGATGCCTGGTTTCCCTGGTCGTCGGCATGAAAAGCAAAAAGAACTGACGACAACCCGCCGCTGCCCGACCATTGCGAAAGATCTATTTCAACCTGGTTCCAGGTCGGGTAATGAATCATTTCTTCAACCAGTATCCAGGTAAGGCCGTTATCGGTACTCATTTCAACGGTGGCTTTTTGACCGTTGTTGCCGTTAAAATAGCTGTCGAAAGTGAGTTTAAATCCATCGCAAACTGTAAGATCGAGAGCCGGAGTAATAAGATATTCGCAACATCCGTCGATTCCTGTACCACCTGCATCGTCGTTAACCAGGGCATATTGAGTGTGCTCGGGAATAACAAAATAGGTCGAACTTCCGCCTTCGCTCATATACCAGCCAACAGCATGATTGGTTCGCTCCTGCCAGCCTGAGGGAGGAAATGTAGCGCTTTCAAAATCCTGCGTTAAAATCGTTTTACGTGGTGCATCCCAACTGGTATTATAGCCATAGTAAGTCTGTAGGTTGCGAACCGGTAAAATTAATTGTGCATTTACTTTTACAGTCAATAATACTGAGAGCAAACAAATACCGAAAAATAATATTCTATTCATGGTT
>CAZBZA010000511.1:0-2955 GCA_964495865.1 uncultured Lentimicrobiaceae bacterium | reverse complement strand
AGTGAAGAGAAGTGTTAATTAGTAAAAATCTTTGTACCAAGTACCAAGCACTAAGCACCAAAATTAATTCACGATTCAATGAGAATTCAATATTGTTCCGATCTGCACCTCGAATTTGAACTGAACCGAAGGTATCTCGAAACATCACCTCTTGCCGTTTCGGGAGATATTTTAATTTTAGCTGGAGATATTGTTCCCCTGCATGATGAGTATTTAAGCAATCCATTCTTTTCGCTGATTTCTGCCAGTTACAGGCAAGTATTCTGGGTACCCGGAAACCATGAATTTTACTACAAAAATATTTCTGATTACAGCAGCTCATACAACATACAGGTATATCCCAACATTAATATTGTACATAATATTGACCTTCTATTTGAAGGTATTCATTTTGTATTCAGTACGTTGTGGACCAAAATAAGCAAGGGAAACGAGAAGATTATTGAACGGAGTGTATCCGATTTTGAATGCATCACCCATATCAATAAGAAGTTTGACGCTGCGCGGTATAACAAATTGCATGAAACGGGTTTAGATTTTATTAAACAATCCTTAAGTGTCAAAAAAAACAAAACTGTTGTTGTTACGCATCACCTGCCATCGGTTTTGTGTAATTCGGCAGTGCACAATGCCAGCCCGATTAATGAGGCATTTTGTGTTGATTTAACTGATTTTATCGAGGAGTGCAACGCTGATTTCTGGATATACGGACACAGCCATTTTAATCAGAAACCCTTATTTATAGGCGATACCATGTTGCTTACCAATCAGCTTGGATATGTTCAGCGCAACGAACAGGGCAGTTTTAAGCATAATGCCTATTTCTCAGTCTGATTCCGGTTCACATAATATTCAGACTCAGTTTTTATATGAACTGACATCCGACAAATCCGTTTAAGAAATAAGATCAGAATAGCTTCCTCATTTGTATTTGAGTCAGTTAATTGAATCAGAGCTTCAAACAATGAGCATCGGTAAATGTCAAGATTGAATCCGGATACTTCAGTTCGACTTCGATAGTCCGTAGGACTTTAATATTAATAAAGAAAATCCAAACAAAGAAGATTGCCCGTAGGGCATTAACGATAAAACGTTTGTAAAGAAAACTCAGCTAAACCTGACGTCTGTTTTGAGGAAGTTATTCTGAACAAATCACTAAGTTGTAATCCGAAAATCGGTTTTTATTTTGTTCTGAAACTCGGGTATGGTCGAAAGAACTTTCTTTAAAATATATAATTCTATATCAATTAACAATTTAGTATTCAATATATTAGACACAGGTTTGTTGTTATGCAAAAGATTAACCTGATTTTTAAAACGCAGCTGCATCAGGAAATTATAAGCAAAAATAATTTCATCAACCATGTTTTCACTAATAATGTTTCTGTCCCTGAGGGCTGTTAAGCGGTCGATTGTATTCTCACAATCGATATTGTTTTGAAAAGCATAGGTACGTGCAAACATAATAATAGAAATCACAGCGCTCTTCAGGTCAACGATGTCGGCATGTTTATCGGAAAGTATAGTTCCTGTCGAAATATGCGGTGGTTTTATATTAAAAGTATTGTAGGCCTGATGATAGAGGAATAATGGATGGTTGCTTATAGTGGTGGAAACGGTCGTTTTTAATTTTTCGGTAAAAGTCTTGTCGCCATAAATATTCCGGAAATCAAAGAATATTGTGGCATCGAGGAGTTGCTGTGGCTCAGGGGTTTTTATCCAGCTGGTGAAATAGTTCTCCCATACACTCAGGGGCTGGCACCATTTTGGGTTCTTCGCCATAATTTCCCCTTTGCAAAAAGAATAGCCGATAGTATTTAACGCATTGCAAACCGTTTCTCCCAACTTCAGGAAATACGCATTCACGGCACTTTCTTTCTCTTTGGGAACATCCCCGTAAATAATGGCATTATCCTGGTCTGTTAATAAAGTTTCTTCCTTGCGTCCCTCGCTTCCAAGGCAGATAAATGCAAACCCAGCAGGAGCCTGCCCGATCTCAGCAATGGCTAGATCAATTAGTCGCCGGACAACAGCATCCGAGAAAGCTGTAGTAATGTTTGTAATAAACCGGACAGAAATTTCGCTTTGGATAAGTGGCTTGATAAGCAATTGAAGATCGCGGTAGCATTGTTTCAACTCTTCGGTTGTTTCGGCCTTTTCGATATTGTTGATATAAAATGAAAGCGAATTGATCAATCGCTTATGTATATCGCTGGTATTAAATATTCCTGAAATTTCACCGGATGCACTCTTCACCACAAGGTGATTCATACTGTTCTCTTTACTAACTCTTATGGCATCGTTTACCGGTGTTGATTCAGATATAAATACAATAGGTGAGCTCATAATCATATAAGCCGGATTATCCGGGTTCAGATTCCGGGCCAGGACTCTTTTCTGAATATCAGTACTCGTTATAATCCCCAGGAAATCCCTGCCCTTATTTGTGAGCAAAACGCTGTCAGTTTTCTTTTTCGATAAAAGCCGGGCGGTTTCATGTATAGTTGCATCCGCATCGAGGGTATAAACAGGTGACAAATAATCACTTACCGGATTCTCCAATACTAAGTTGTTTGCTTTGAGTTCGGCAATCAGTTTATGGGTCCGGGCTTTTTCGTTTTCCAACAAAGTAATATCTTCAATAATACCATCACAGAGAATCTCCTCAGAGTTTTCATTATTGAGAATAACAAGCGAGACTGCAACGATTGAAAACTCCCCGTTTTTCCTGATTACCTTAACTATTTTGTTTTTAATATAGCCATTATCGATGAGGGTTTTTCTGAGCGATTTTCTGTCGTCAGCATCAGCCAGCAATCCTAAAATGTGTGTATCACTCAGTTCATCAAAATTCTCGAACCCGAGAATCCTGAGAGCTGTTTCGTTAGCGTAAATAAATCTCCCTTTCCTGTCGATATTGGCTTTAAAAAAACCTACATTCAGTGTACTTATCAG
>CAZBZA010000510.1:0-2957 GCA_964495865.1 uncultured Lentimicrobiaceae bacterium | reverse complement strand
GTGTATTGCGTAATGATGCCGTTTACGGCGATTATAAAGATATCACCGATTGTCCTGAACTGGTTATTGACAGGTTGAAGCACTACTTCCTAACATACAAAGACCTGCCCGGACAGGAAAAACGAGTAGAAATAACACACACTTTTGGTGTTGAGGAAGCACATGAAATTATAAGCAGGGCAGGTGATGATTATCGCCGTCGTTTCGAAAATCTCGAAATGCTCCTAAGAGAAGTTTAATCTTCGATTCCTGTTCCGCAACCCTCATACTTATGGACAAATCCACATTGGTGATAGGCGCGAGCCTTAAAGAAAGCAGGTATTCGAATATTTGTGTACGAACTTTAATGTCGGGTCATTTCCCTGTTACAGCCGTCGGGCTGCGCGAAGGCATGATCGACACTACCCCTGTGCTATCAGCTGCACCAGAACTAACTAATATCCATACGGTTACACTGTACCTGAATGCAGATAATCAAAAACCCTGGTACGACTATATTCTGAAACTGAATCCTAAACGGGTAGTTTTTAATCCAGGAACGGAAAATGATGAATTCGCGGATATGCTCTCATCAGCTGGAATTTTTACAGTTGAAGACTGCACAATTATGATGGTTCAAAACGGAAGATATTAATCTGCCCCGTTAAACACGAAAAGCAGGCACACGCACGTTATACATTATGAAAGCAATAAATTTTCTAATTTAGTGCCCCTAAAAAGCTTTTAAAACAGAACACAATCTCTGACTTAACTTAAAGCATGCGCAAACTTCTCACCTTTTTTTCAATCATTCTTTTGTTTTTATCTTTTACGCCTAAGCAACTTAATGCTCAGGTGATTACAGGAATTGGCAATTTTGAGATGTGTTACGGGATGCCGGTTGCGATGCCTGTTTTAATTCAAAACATGAGTGCTGTTGATACATTCCGGCTTGTACTTCAATATAACGAAACGGTAATTGAGTTTGTTGAACATTTTGCTGTTAACGGAGCACTTGCAGGTGGCACTTTCAGCATTGATCAGGAAGAGGATGCGCTGGTAATAAACTGGGCCCGTGCCAGCAGCGCTTCAATAGCGACAGATACGTTGGTGTGGTTAAGATTCAAAGGATTGGTTGGCTCAACAACACTGCAATGGAATGAACAGGAGAGTTTTTATCATACAACGGGAGGTAATGCTTTTGTAATATACCAGAATGGAAATGCAACTGTTTCGCCAAAAATTAATGTATTATTAACTGAGATTAACGCTACCTGTCTTGATTTGTGCGAAGCCAATTACCAGGCCGACGTTACAGGTGGGGTTGAGCCGTTCAATTACCTCTGGAATGGGGTTCCGGGCCGTTTCGATAATGTACAGACAAATTTATGCCCCGGGAAAAACATATTTTCAGTTACCGATACAAAAGGCTGCAGGATAGATAGCAGTTTTACAATTGAAGGGTTACCGGGAGCGGATGTAAATATTATAATCGAGGGAAATGAGGATACAACTATTTACCTTGAAAACCCGGTGCTTACTTTTCGTTTCGAAGAAAACTTTCCGACTCATGTGGTTGAACCACCGCTTTGGGAGTTCGGAGATGGCGACACTGCAGTTTCGTTTAACCCTACCCACCTTTACAGCAGGGCAAACACCAATACCGATGGATTTTACCTTGTTAAACTTCATATTAATAACGAAAACGGTTGCGGTTCCCTACTCGAAATTCAAATCCCGATTAAAAATGCAGATCTGAAAATCCCCGGAGTTATAACACCCAACGGAGACTCGTATAATGAATCGTTTATGATACTTAACGAAAATAAAACTGGTTCCGGCGAAGACATAAAAATAACTACTGAATTCCAGCGTATGGAACTGGTGATCTTTGATCGCTGGGGACGAAAAATTTACGATGACTCAAACTACCAGAGCGACTGGCGTGCACAGGGAGTGCCTGACGGGGCATATTATTACAAACTTAAAACGGTAGGATTTTATAATACCGAAACATATAAAGGTTCAATTACTATTTTAGGAAGTGGGGTTACAGATTAACTCCGGATTGAATTTAGAGAGTTCAAATCCGGATTTTAAAAACGTCGCTGCTGCTATTTTCGTGGGCAAATATATTTTGTCGGAAGTCAGAAGACGCTTAACTGCAGCAAGCACGAAAGTAGTAAGAACCCTGAAACTAATATCTATCTGACAAATAGCAGATTTGAGGACAATTGACTTCTCGCGGGCTGGCTAGCATATAAACAATGTGCTATCAGATATAGGCACTAAGGTCTTCTGATGTAAGACTTCCTGACTCAAAAAAGCCAGATTCCATTCAATTGGTGGCAGATCAAAAAGAACTATTTCCTGAAAATCATTTTCTGAACATCAACGCCTTCGAGTGCGAGTAATTCGTTTTCAAGCCTCAGGCATTCCTGCATATCTCCAACTAATTCGAGTAGCATAAGTCCTGTATCGCTGGCATAATCTTCATCTATATCATGTATTCCAAGGCGCGTACGAATGGTACACCCGTATTTTGTAAGTATATTCTGTATCCGGTCGGCACCTTTCGAAGGATCGTTGATCATAACGCCCAATACTCTAACTTCTTTCATAACTTGCTGGTTTTAATAGGTAAACGACATATTCTGAACTTCGAGGCCACCTATCTGTGAGAGTTCATCTTCAAACTCCTTCCACTCAGCAGGCAGTCCGGTAAGATGCAGAACTATGATTCCTGAGCGGCTGCATACGTTATCATTGAGTTCGTGAAATCCGAGCCGCGACCGTATGAGCCGCGAATATTTGCTAAGCAACATCTGTGTGCGGCCTGCTTCCTTTATCCGATCGGTAATAAGCAAACCAAGGATTCGTGTTTCAGTCATTTGAAGGAAAGGGTTTAGGGTTTGGGTTGTTGGGGTTGGGGATTTATGAGTTTGAAGAGTTTCTGGTTTGAAGAGTTTGAAGAGTTT
>CAZBZA010000509.1:0-2964 GCA_964495865.1 uncultured Lentimicrobiaceae bacterium | reverse complement strand
CCGATCTTACACAACGCGTGGTTATTAAAGCTGAAGATATACAGATTGGTGTTCCCAAATATGTTGAACCCGAAGCCGGCGAACTGATACGCACTGGTATAGTGGCATTTTTTAACGATTCGAAAGGCTATGGTTTTATTAATGACCTGGCATCAGGAAAAAGTGTTTTTGTTCATATCAACGGCCTTGCCGAACCTATAAAGGAAAATAATAAAGTTACATTCGAAGTTGTAAATGGTCCCAAAGGACCTAATGCAGTAAATGTAAAATTGCTTAAATAAGCGTTTCGTGTTAAAATACTTTTAGCTGTCAGTCGGAAATCCGGTTTCGACAGCTTTTTGCTTTTCAAATGTTTTAATATTTTTAACTGAAATTAATATAGTATGATGTTTTTTGTGTGAGGAATTTATATTTAATGCCTTTCGGAGGATTTTTTAATTTTTTCTCTGATCTCACTCGATTCGTCCGACAGCAGAAATTCCCTGGTTGATTCGGGCAAACAAGCCAGCATTCCTGATAATTCATCATTTTTTATAGCTTCCCTTACCCGCGAGGCGCTTATGCATCGGGGTGCATCCTGCCGATCGTCGGATGCTGTTATGCGTTCAATTTCAATAACTTCAACTCCATGAAGAGGAAGGATTTTCTTCATGGCGATATTATATGCTGCTGTAGTTTTGCAGTTAAATTCGGTGCCAACATAGCGTTTTTTAATATTCAGAACAGGCACTACATAATTGGCAAAAATGCTGACATCAAGTTCAGCCTGTTTTTTCATTATGTCGCTAACGGCTTCATTTTTAAGAAAATAAGAAGGAAAAATAGAGCCTGAAACAATGTAATCGCCGCCTTTTACCATTACTACATTTTGCAAATGAGTTATTCCCTTCCTGATTAATTCCCAGCGAATGGCAAATGGGAAAACCGACTGATCTTCCTCAACCACAAACAGGTATACCAGTTCGTTTTCAGAAGCAGCTTTCTCGATAAGGAAACGATGGCCCGAAGTAAATGGATTACAATTCACCACGATGGATGCAATTGTTTCCGTTATAGTTTCTTTTTTTATATCGCTTAGATAGTCCTGATAATTTGCGATGGTTTCGAATCCGAATTCTAATACACAAAATAATGGTTTTGCTGATGCAATTTCCTTAAAACCTAGTCCTTTGAAGTATACTGAATTTGCCGGGCGTGTGAAAACATAGGTGTTTTTATACACAGCCAGCACTTTTTCGGTAAGCTGGGTAACGATAAGCGCAAAAGCTGTGGAATCGCGGTATTTCGGAGAAACGGCAACGTATTTTAAAATGCGTCCTTTATGGGATCCTGTTCCTATGATATCGCCTTTTAGCGTGTAAAGAATTACAGTAAATTCTACTTCTGAAGGATTAAATTCAAAACCAAGTGGCTTTAGGAAATTGGCCACCAGTTTCACATCAAACGGATTTGTAAGATCTAAAATTTCCTGTCTGAATTCTGTGTTTTCGAAACTCATTTTTACAATTCGGTTTTCATTAAAAAGATAAAAAGGGTGATGCTGAGCAGATCGGCACTTCCACCTGGTGATATTTTTCTGAGCTTGCAAAAATCGATAATTTCTAAGTATGCTTCCATCGAATAATCAGCCAATGCCTTTTTACTCATTTCCTGCAATTGTTCAAGGGTTTGCAGGTCAGAACGATATAAAATATTTGTGTCGGTAAGCACTGCCATTATTGATAGCAACGTTTTGTAAAGCGATATATCACTGGTTTTATTTTCATTTTCTAAAACGGGTAACGAATGCTCGAAAATAGTCGGGAAACCATTTTCTGCTTCATATCGGATGCCACCGGTATGGTATTTTTTAAAACAAAGTTCGCCATGAGTAGGAGGGAAGGTTTTATTGCCAAATTCATTTTCTACCAGGTTGTTACACAGTGTTTTAATAGTTAAAACAAACTCTTCCTGGTCAAATTTATTGCTTTTTTTAAGCAGGTAGCCGGTACTGAAAAGTGAGATTCCCATCAGGAAAATAATTCCTTTCTGAGTATTGGTTCCGTTGGTCTGCCGGAACATTTCCTTTTCCATCCGAAGCCCTGTATTTCTTATCTGCGGAAGCGCGGTATTTAAATCCTGTAAATTGCATTCAGCTCCTTTTTCGAAAAGTTCAGCAAAATATGTAGATATTGTTGCGGTTGAGTCGATAAACGATTTGAAATCCATATCGGTATGAATGCCGCTACCGTTTTTATCAACCAGGCCGGGTTTTGGGGAAAGCGAAAGTTCGTACAAAATTGAACGTATAGCCATGCTGCATATTTTGCCCGAAAGAAATTTTAAACGTTCTTCTTTTAAATATGCAAGTATTTCTTTTTTCTGGAAATTCCGCAATTCTTCAACAGAATGACGTTTACTACGGGTACAGTCAAAAGCGCTGTGAGAGTGGCAATAAAAGCATAATTTCGACTTTCCCGAACTGAAAAGTTGACCATTTTCATCAACAACATCTACATCGATAAATCGGCCTAAAGCATGATTTTGCTCAAACTGTTCCGTGATCTGTTTTAGGCGTGCTATGTTAACAGCAGCTGATTGAAGCGGGACTATATAAAAATCGCCGGCAGCATGATTTACAGTTATTTCTTTTGCTTCATCAATAAAAATACGATTTGCAAGTAACCAGTTCTTTAACTGATCTTTACAGAGATCAAAGAAACTTGTGTAGAACACATCCGTTTTGGGAATGCCCGGGATATTCAGGTTCAGACTCACAGCTGCTTTGCCTTCGGCATTAGCCTGCTTTCTGAGCAAACTTCGCTCCTCACGGGCTGAAAGTATTTCCTTTAAATTACTCAAATTATGCTAATTCTTTTTTAATTTATTTTGTTGATACCGAAACTCTCAGCTGGCTTTTTAACTGTATGTAAACCCGAAACTCTTCAAACTCTTCAAACCCTTCAAACTCTTCAAACCCGAAAC
>CAZBZA010000508.1:0-2964 GCA_964495865.1 uncultured Lentimicrobiaceae bacterium | reverse complement strand
GATTTACGATTTACGATTGTTGAGGATTTGTGATTTTGAGCTTGGAATTTGGGACTTGGGATTTGGTATTTAGATCTTGGTCTTTAGTTAAAAAACGACTTTATCAGCGGATCTGCCGAATTTTCAAAGTCCTTAAGTTTTCCTTCTTTATAAACTTCGCCATCGGCCAGCATTATCATACGGTTTGCAGTGGCGAGCGCACATTTTATGTCGTGGGTTATAATGATGGAGGAAGTTTTATACTTTTTCTGAACATCGTTGATGAGTTCGCTTATTTCGTCGGAAGTAACAGGATCGAGGCCTGTGGTTGGTTCGTCGTATAACATAATGAGCGGATCAACAACAATAGTTCGTGCCAGGCTTATGCGTTTGCGCATGCCGCCCGAGAGTTGCGAAGGCATTTTGTTAAGTGCATCAGCCAGACCAACATTTTCGAGGACTTCATTAATTTTTTCGGCCATTTCTTTGGCTGAGAGATTCTTTTTTATCCTTTGCAGCGGGAATTCAAGGTTCTGTTTCACTGTCATGGAGTCGTACAAGGCACCGCTTTGAAAAAGGAAGCCTATTTTCGTTCTTAATTCGCCAAGCTCTTTGTAGTTCAATGAGTTAACATTTTTATCAAAAACATTAATTGTTCCGCCATCCGATTGTAACAGTCCGACAATACATTTTATAAGAACCGATTTGCCACTACCCGATTTGCCAAGAACAACAAGGTTTTCACCATTGAAAAGCTTAAGCGAAAGATCATTTAAAACCTGTTGGGTTCCGAATGATTTCTTCAGATTGGTTATTTCAATAACCGCCTCTTTTTCTTTTGCTGTTTGCAAAGGCTGTACGGCATTTTCTGTTTCCTGTAGCTCTATCATAGCATATCTGTTATTTGAACAGCAATCACATCAACAATAATAACCAGCAGCGATGCCAGTACAACAGCCGAATTTGCTGCAATTCCAACACTTTCGGTTCCACGTCCGGCATTATATCCTTTATAGGTTCCTACCAATCCGATTACAGCACCGAAAAAGAACGATTTGATAACGGCAGGAATAAAATCAATAAAATCAATTACCCCGAAGGCCTGCGCGAAAAACAACGAGAAAGTTACTTCGCCTTTAATATTAGCCCCCAGCCAGCTTCCTAAAATGCCAAACAGATCAGCGTACAGAATTAATAAGGGTATCATAATAGTTGCTGCCAGTACACGCGTTACCACTAAAAACCTCATGGGATTGGTTGACGATACTTCCATGGCTTCAATCTGTTCGGTTACTTTCATTGAACCAAGTTCGGCTCCCATGCCCGAACCGATTTTACCGGCACATATCAATGCAGTAATAACCGGACCCATTTCGCGGATCAGCGAAACGGCTACCATTCCGGGCAGCATGCTTACAGCTCCGAAATCGACAAGTACCGGCCGCGATTGAATGGTTAATACCAAACCCATGATGGCACCTGTGACCGAAATCAGTGGCAATGATTTATACCCGATTTGAAAACACTGGCGAAAGAATTCCTTGAATTCGAAACCTCGCGAAAATGTTTCTTTCGTGATGCGCATCATAAATAAGATTACATCAGCAAAATCAGTCAGGAAAGTGCTCGCCGCTTCGGTTTTCGACAGGGTTTTATCGCTGAGTTTACTCATCGACTGCACTGTGGCAACCCGTATTTTCGGAATAACCTTTTTAACAGGATTTATGATCTTTGATTTATCCATGCTTCAGGCTGTGATTTTATAAGTAGTTCATAGTTGACAAAAAATTAATGCGACACTCTTTCCAGTAACTTATGAAAAGAATAACTCACACAATTTCATTTCAACAAAATTACTCGCAGGCCTTTGTAAATGTGTTACATAACTTTGCTGATAAGTTACAAGATTCACATATCGACAGAATAACCGGCAGATCAGAATATTTTCGATTATAAACTATTGTTTTATAAGTGTGTCGCGTTCTTCCGTTTTCGCTTTCTTTTTAAAATATCCTCGCAGTAAAAAATTATGCTGCACTGCTTCGAGGTCTGCGTCCAGTTTTAAGGAACTGCTCTCCAGGTTTTTAATGGTTTCCTTAATTCGCGCACCCGAAGCTTCATCGCGAAGCAATACACCTAAAGTTGAATTAGGGTTAGTACCTGCCTGTTTGAGGTTTGCAATAAAAGCCGATGCAGTATCAGCCATTTGCTGCAATTGCAAAACCGATGCCTTTACTGAGTTGAAAATTACAGTGTCGGTTGTAAGCTCATTGGCCAGCGTGCCTTCTTTGTTCAGCCCTTCGCTGAATGTGGCCAATGTAGTTGCCAGTTGTTGTGCCTTTGATGAAGCAATCTGCAGCGATGCTGTGGCAGCATTGATATTTGCATACACTGCGTCATCAGTCAGGAACTTACCGATAGTGCCGTTGCCGGCAGCTAAATTTTTAGTTATCACTTTAAAATCATTGGTAATCTCCAGCAGGTTTTTGTTATTTTCCTGTAAAGTATTTATCATATCTTCCGAAGTAAAAGTTTTTTCAACAAGCAGGATGTCACCTTCCTGCACTTCGCCCGAACTCATTGTGCCCCCGTATATAACAAGGATTTTATTTCCGATAAGCCCGTCGCTGCTGATTTTAACCATGGCATCCTTACGGATATATTGCTGCGCTTTTACGTCAATTTTCATATTTACTTCAACCTGCGAAGTGCCATGGAATTTCAAACTGCTCACTGTTCCGATTTTTACTCCTGAGAACCATACATTATTGCCTTTTTGCAGGCCGCTCACATCATCAAAAAGTGAACCTATTTCCATTTTGGTTTTAAAGGTTTCGTGCAGGTTGCCTACCATAAGAATACCACCAATAAAAAATAATATTCCCACGAGGACAAAAACTCCTACTATAACCGCTCGTCTGTTTGGTGACTCATTCATAATTTATTGAATAAAATTGTAATTAAAGAAAGCTCTTACCTGTTCAT
>CAZBZA010000507.1:0-2967 GCA_964495865.1 uncultured Lentimicrobiaceae bacterium | reverse complement strand
TACTTGCCTGGACTACCACTCCCTGGACTTTGCCTTCGAATACCGCACTGGCAGTAGGTAAAAACATTGAATACGTCTTGGTAAAAACCTTCAATCCTTATACCTACGAACCAATTAAAGTTGTTGTTGGAAAGCCTCTTCTGCACAAATATTTCCCTGATAAAAATGCCGAAATGGCTATGAATGAGTATGTTCCAGGGCAGAAAGTTATCCCATTCGAAATACTAACAGAATTTATCGGGGCGCAGCTGGCAGGTCTTCGTTACGAACAGCTCTTGCCCTATGCTCAGCCCGAAACCGGGGATGCGTTTATGGTTATCACCGGCGATTTTGTAACTACCGAGGACGGAACAGGAATCGTACATATCGCGCCAAGCTTTGGTGCGGATGACTTTAAAGTTGCAAAGCAAAATGGTATAGGAGCGCTTACGCTTGTTGATAAAACCGGGCGTTTTACCGAAGAAATGGGCGAATTTGCAGGCCGGTTTGTTAAGTCGGAATATGCCCAGGATGGCGATCCGCAAAAGGACGAAAATGTGGATGTGGATATCATCGTAAAACTCAAAAAAGAAAACCGAGCTTTTAAAACCGAGAAATACGAGCACACCTACCCGCATTGCTGGCGTACCGATAAACCTATACTTTATTACCCGCTCGATTCGTGGTTTATCCGCACTACAGCGTTGAAAGACCGGATGATAGAACTCAATAAAACCATCAACTGGAAACCCGAAGCTACCGGAACCGGACGTTTCGGCAATTGGCTCGAAAACCTCGTGGATTGGAACCTTTCGCGTTCCCGTTATTGGGGAACCCCGCTACCGATATGGGTAAGCGAGGACCGCAGCGAAGAAATCTGCATCGGTTCAGTCGAGCAGCTGAAAGCTGAAATTGAGAAATCAATCGCTGCTGGTTTTATGACCGTAAATCCATATGCAAGTTTCGAGCCTGGCAATAATTCAGCCGAAAACTACAATTCATTTGATCTTCACCGCCCATACGTCGATGATATTTTCCTGGTGTCGCCAACAGGCAAAAAAATGATTCGCGAAACCGACCTGATTGATGTATGGTTCGACTCAGGCGCTGTGCCATATGCACAGTTCCATTATCCGTTTGAGAAAAACGATGGTCATCCGGAGTATTTCCCCGCCGACCTGATTGCCGAAGGTGTGGATCAAACGCGTGGCTGGTTTTATACCTTGCATGCCATTTCAACGCTGGCCTTCGATTCGGTTGCCTTTAAAAATGTAATTTCCAACGGGCTTGTGCTGGATAAAACAGGTAACAAAATGTCGAAAAAGCTTGGAAATTCAGTTGACCCTTTCGAAACACTCGAAAAGTACGGTCCTGATGCCACACGCTGGTACATGATTACCAATTCGCAACCCTGGGACAACCTGAAATTCGACCTCGAAGGCATTGCCGAAGTGCAGAGGAAGTTTTTTGGGACTTTGTATAATACCTATAACTTTTTCGCGCTGTACGCTAATATCGATGGATTCAGGTATGCTGAGACAGATATTCCTTTTGCCGAAAGGCCCGAAATTGATCGCTGGATACAATCGGAACTCAACAGCCTGATAAAAAATGTGGACGAAGCTTTCGCAGATTATGAGCCAACCCGAGCCGGTCGTCTGATTTCCGATTTTGTAAACGAACACCTCAGCAACTGGTACGTTCGATTATCGCGTCGCCGTTTCTGGAAAGGTGAATATACAAACGATAAAATATCAGCTTACCAAACCTTGTACCTCTGTCTCGAAGTGGTGGCTAAACTTGCATCACCCATTGCTCCGTTCTTTATGGACAGGCTCTTTATCGATCTCAACAAAGTTTCTGGCCTTGATAAATCCGAGTCTGTTCATCTAACTGATTTTCCGGTTGCCGACGATACTAAAATTGACAAACAACTGGAAGAACGCATGCAACTGGCACAACAGGTTTCGAGTATGGTGCTGAGCCTGCGCAAAAAAACAAATCTGCGCGTTAGACAGCCACTACAAAAAATCCTGATTCCTGTTTCGGGCGAGCACATTAAGGAACAACTCGAAAAAGTCAGCGGACTCATACTTAGCGAAGTTAATGTTAAAGAGCTCGAATACCTGGATGAATCAGCCGGTTTCCTCGTTAAAAGGATCAAGCCGAATTTTAAAACCCTCGGTCCGCGGTATGGTAAACTAATGAAGGAAATTGCTGCCGCAGTAGGCGAATTATCGCAGGCTGATATCAGCACAATTGAAACCAACGGACACTTAAACCTGCAGATTGGCAGCGAAACAGTAGAAATGCTGCTTTCGGATGTTGAAATAATTACCGAAGATATTCCAGGCTGGGTAGTTGCCAACCAGGGGTTGCTAACCGTAGCTCTCGATATTACTGTTTCTGAACCACTTTGGCAGGAAGGAATTGCCCGTGAACTGGTGAACCGCATACAGAATATCCGCAAGGACCGCGGTTTCGAGGTGACTGATAAAATAAAACTCAAGCTGCAAAAAAATGATTTAGTAGAAACTGCAATCGTTAACTTTAATAACTATATTTGCTCAGAAACACTGGCTGAAACACTCAGTGTTTCGGATATAATTCCTCAGGATAGCGAAACGCTTGAACTAACTGATGATATTACTGTTGCTATAAGCGTTGAAAGGATTTAGCAGCTTAAATAAATTATTATTGAAACTTTAAAACCGGAACATATGAAAGCGGAAGAAGTAAAAGATGAAAAAGGAAGAACCCATTACTCGGATGAGGAATTGGCTGAGTTCCGCGAGCTCATTCTCGAAAAACTCGAAAAAGCCCGTCACGACCTGATATTGCTAACCGAAGCATATACTAACAGTGCTGGTAATGATATTATGGATACTTCACCAACCTTTAAGGTATTGGAAGAAGGTTACCAGGTATTGTCGAAAGAAGAAAATGCGCGATTGGCAGGCCGTCAGGAAAAATTTATCCAGAGCCTCG
>CAZBZA010000506.1:0-2967 GCA_964495865.1 uncultured Lentimicrobiaceae bacterium | reverse complement strand
TTTGGTAGTTGCAAATATACATATTTGATCATTTGTACCAAACCTGTTTCGCAATAAAGATTACCAAAAACTGTTCCAATAGCGCTGTGGTTGGGTTTAGCGATTTGTTAAAAAATGTAAAAAAGTTCCTGCAATCATATTTTTTGCCTGCAAAAGGATTCATTAATCAGTAAAAGCACTGTATTTTAGTTTATAATTTTGTTGCACAAAGAGTGATCTGAAAACATTTCATTAGAATGAATTAAGTTTTTAAAGCCCTTATTTATTAAGTATCCCCACATGATATTTTAATAATTCGAAGAGTAATTATTGAAAATTGTTATACATTTGCACTCCTGAATGGGGAATCAGATAAATTTTAATTTATTTGATTCTTAAGCAGTTGATATCCTGATCAATATTCAAAACATATAATGTCATGAAAAATAGTATCATTAAGGCTGTTCTTGCAGTGGTTATCCTTGTGTTGGGATACCTGATCTTCAACAGTATCAACAAGCCGGTTAGATTTGAAAATACCCTGAACTCAAGGGGTGATGTTATTGTGTCGAAGCTCAAGGATATCCGTACGGCCCAAAACCTTTTCCGTAATCAGTATGGCCGCTACACAGCCAGTTTCGATACGCTTATCGCATTTATCCAAAATGGAAAAATCCCTGAAGTAAAACTTATACCGGATCCGAATGATACTACTTTTACTCGTTCTATTTCCGATACGATAGGCTTTATTAGCATTTACGACTCCATTTTTGCCAAGAAAAATTACAGACTGGAGAAACTAAACGAAATACCATTTTCCAATGGCGATTATTTTTCAATCCTTGCAGGCCAAATAAATAAAGGCGGGGTCGATGTTGCTGTGTTCGAGGTTTCGGCCCGCATCGAGACCTATACCAAAGATCTTGACAGGCAATTGATAATCAACAGGATTAAAGAAATAGAAGACAGAGCTAAATTTCCGGGTCTTAAAGTGGGCTCTATGACCGATGCTTCCACTGATGGAAACTGGGAATAACTAATACAACAAATCCCTTGGAATGTATTCTGAATAAGGTTGATCCTCAGTTCGACGCTACTCTTGGGTTACAATACAGGCTATCCATTCTGCTCGGGCAGAATGGATTTTCTTTTTTGGTAACCCATGTGTCTTCAAAAAAGATACTGGTACTCGAATCCTACAAATCGAACCTCTCGGGAAATCAGCATAGCGAAAGAGGTTGGCCCTCTATTGGTATGGATTATTTTGACCAATTAAAAAAAAATGATCTTTTACGCCATTCCTATCAAAAGGTGGATGTTGCTGTAGCTTCGTACAAAATTACAGTTGCTCCACACCATTTTATTCTAGGGCATGAATCTGCTGTTATGTCGGCAGCCCATTCGCTTCATGAAAACGAAGAAGTATTCATCGAACCACTCTTTGATCAGGGGCCTGTAATTGCCATCGCCATCCCAAAATATATTAAGGAAAATTGCAGAGCCTTGTTTCCGGGTGCTGTTATGCGTGTGGCCCCTGCTGTTTTTGTTAAAGGCGTATTCCGTAAACATTCCGATCTCATTGCCCGCCAGATATTTCTGAATGTGTTTAACGGATATTTTGAAATGTGCGTAATACAGGGATCACGGTTGCTTTACCTGAATGCTTTCAGGTATTCAGCTCCTTCGGATGTGTTGTATTTCGTAATTTTTGTGCTCGAACAACTGGGGTTTGTCCCTTCGGAAGAAAATATAACCTTAATGGGCGACATTTCGGACAGCGAAACTGTATTCAACCAGTTGAAAATTTATTGTTCTTCGCTTCGCTATGCTAAACATCCTGATGGAGTTGAGTACGGTGAAACATTCGCCGACATTCATATTCATAATTATTTCACCTTGCTAAATATACCACTGTGCGAATAATCAGCGGAAGTCATAAAGGAAGAGTGCTGCGCCCGCCAATGGGGTTGCCTGTCAGACCTACAACTGACCTGGCAAAAGAAAGCCTGTTCAATATCCTGAACAATTATATCGACTTTACGGAAATTAAAGTTCTCGACCTGTTTGCCGGAACAGGAAATATTTCGCTTGAGTTTGCCTCGCGCGATGCTGCATCGGTTTTAAGCATCGAATTAAACAGCCGTTGTGTCGATTTTATTTCGAAAATGGCTACAGATTTTAATTTTAAAAACTTAACGGCTATACGCACCAATGTGTTTGCTTTCCTGGCGCGCCCCACCGGTAAATACGATGTTATTTTTGCTGATCCTCCCTATGATCTGGAAGACCGCGCAAAAATCCCTGAACTGATATTTGAGAATAACTGGCTTGCCGATGATGGCTGGTTCGTGATGGAACACGATAAATCTCTCAGCTTTAAGGAGCATCCTTTTTTTGCCAGTGAGCGGCGGTACGGCAAAGTCCACTTTTCTTTTTTTACAATAGAAACTCCGGAAGTGGCTAAAAATGAAGATTAAATAGAAATACTTTCAGGGATAAACTGATCGATATTACCGCCATGTTTATGTACCTCACGTACAATGGAGGATGTAACCATCACATATTCAGGAATTGTGAGTAAAAAAACGGTTTCAATTTCCGGAACAAGTTTCAGGTTCACTTGTGCAACACTGCGCTCAAATTCAAAATCGGCAGAAGTTCTTAATCCCCTGATAATATATTCCGCATCCACTTTCTTGCAAAAATCAACAGTTAAACCATTGTAACTTTCAACGGTAACCTGCGGAAGATCGCTAAATGCCTGATTTAGCCATTCGAGCCTTTTTTCGACAGGGAAATAACCACTTTTATCAGCATTTACGCCAATAGCAACAATTATTTTATCAAATAATGGCATCGCGCGTCTTACAATCGATTCGTGTCCGCGGGTGATGGGATCAAATGATCCCGGGAAAACTGCAATTTTCATACAACGGTTTTGTGCAAAGGTAAAAACAATCGGTGAAATGCCGTTAGCTCGTTTAGTTG
>CAZBZA010000505.1:0-2984 GCA_964495865.1 uncultured Lentimicrobiaceae bacterium | reverse complement strand
GGCAAAATATTGGTAGAAAATGAAACAACCCCCAGAGCAGTAAAGTCCCGTAGGGACGATATATATCAAACATTTCAGCGTTTTCTGTTTAAATTTATCGGACAACAATGTTTGTAAACTATTTAATAGTGGGGAGATACTAAAAAAATCAACGATAAAAAATACTTGTTTCCGTAGTAAATAGTTCTTCCCGAAAACTGATTTATTTTCCCTAAAAGAAATTATATTATTTCAGACTCAATCTATTTATAAAAAGTAAATTTGAAGACTCATAAAACTAAACTCCAATTTGGTATGAAAATAAAATTTATTGGCGCCGCCCGCGAAGTTACCGGAAGTAAACATCTTATTACTACTGACAGCGGAAAGAAAATACTCCTCGACTGCGGCATGTTCCAGGGCAAAGGCCTCGAAACGGATGGCATGAACCGTAACCTCATGTTTAATCCATCTGAAATCGATCATGTTATTCTTACTCATGCACATATTGATCACTCAGGGCTGATACCTTATATCTATAAACTTGGTTTTCGTGGTTCGGTGATCTGCACCAGCGCTACACGCGATTTGTGTGCTATAATGCTCGCCGACAGCGGCCATATTCAGGAAGGTGATGTGAAATGGTTCAATAAACGCAGGGTAGCCAGAGGGCTTACGCCGGTTGAACCTATATATAAGGAAGCAGATGCACGCGCCTGCATGGAATTATTTATCGGTGTAGCTTACGACCGTAAGTTTTATATTGATGGCAATATAAAAGTTAAGTTTACCAATACCGGCCATATGCTGGGCAGCGGAACTGCTTTGCTCGAAATAACCGAAAACGGTAAAACCACACGCATTGCTTACACCGGCGATATTGGTCGTCCCGAAAGCCGTATTCTTAAATCGCCGAAAGCGTTTCCTCAATGCGATTACCTTATAACCGAAGCAACTTATGGCGATCGTTTGCATCCGCAATTGCAGGAAGCTGAAGGTGAACTTTTACGCGTTATCCGCGAAACATGTGTAGAAAAAGGTGGCCGTGTGATTATACCTTCCTTCGCTATCGGGCGAACTCAGGAAGTAGTGTATGCACTCAACACATTTTTCAACGAGGGTTTGTTGCCAAGAGTAAATATTTATGTTGACAGCCCTTTGGCCGTGAATGCCACCGATATATTCAGGATGCATACTGATATACTGAATGCAGATGTAGCTCACACCATGCTTACCGATCCTGATCCTTTTGGTTTTAACTCGCTGTTTTATATCAAAAGTCCTGATGAATCAAAAAAGCTGAACACGAACAAAAAACCTTGTGTAATTATTTCGGCATCGGGCATGATGGAAGCCGGGCGTATAAAGCATCACCTGGCCAATAACATTGAAAATCCAAACAACACTATCCTGGCTGTTGGTTATTGTGCGCCCAATACGCTGGGAGCCAGAATACTGAATGGAGCTGATGAGGTTTCAATTTTCGGGGTCAAACATCCGGTAAAAGCTAATGTTGAACGTATTGAAGCGTTCTCCGGTCACGGTGATTACAACGAAATGGCTGATTTTTTAAGTTGTCAGGATGCCGCACAGGTTAAAAAAGTATTTCTTGTTCACGGCGATATTGAAGCACAGCAGGCTTATAAACATACACTTGAAAGCAGAGGTTTCAATACAGTTGCAATTCCGGTTGCAGGGGAAGAGTTTGTGCTTTAAACGAAACACCGATCCGGGTTTTAGCAGCCTCAGTTTATGTGAACACCGCCATATCACTGCATTTGACTTTGATATTTTTATTTCAAAGTGTTGTTTATACAATAACAATTTTGATTAGGTTTGTATGCCAATTATATCACTATGAAGCATACAAACCTGCAGTCGTTCGCGCTTGTTTTACTCAGGATTACAATCGGATGGCATTTCCTTTATGAAGGCGGTGTGAAAATCCTGAATCCACATTGGACGGCTAAATCATACCTGCTCGATTCGGGAGGGTTCATGAAAGATTTTTTTGTTTCTATTGCAGAAAATCAAACCCTGCTTTCAGTTTCTGATACAGCAAATGCGTGGGGCCTAGCCTTAATAGGCTTATCTCTGATTCTTGGACTTTTCACCCGCATTTCGGGCATTGCCGGAATTGTTTTACTGCTGTTGTATTACCTTTCTCATCCTGCCTTTCCGGGAATTGAATACCTGTTCCCATCCGATGGCAGCTACTTTATTGTAAACAAAACGTTAGTTGAACTATTTGCTCTTCTGGTGATTTTTGCATTCCCCACATCGCATATTTTTGGCTTACAACGACTTATAAAAAGCAAGAAATCATTCCTGGCATAAAATGGCACAAGAGAATAAAGACAATAAATCCGGCAAAATAAGCCGTCGCGATATAATAGCCGGTCTGGCAGCCTTACCCATTGTTGGCGTAATTGGTTATGGGTTGTTAAAAAATAAATCCGAAGCCGACAAACTAAACTCAAGCCTGCTAAGCGATATTAAACCTGAAATACAAGGCGGAATTCCGGCACTTATTGAAGGGAAAACACTTCGCATTGGAATTGTAGGCACCGGCGGCCGTGGAGGTTATTTAATGAAAGCCATGGGTTTTGTACACCCCGACAGGATTGATGAGTACACCGCCAACAGTAAAACAGATAAATTCTGGGAGCAATACCTCGAAGATTTCAGGGCTCAGGAAAATCTGAATATTAAGATTACGGCTATTTGTGATGTGTTTGATAAAAATGCTGAACGTGGCATAGCTGCCGGCGCCAATGTACATCGTAACGGAACCGGCGGTAAAATGGATGATGCCCCTAAGAGGTATACCACTTATACTGAATTAATTGCCGCAGATGATGTTGATGCCGTGGTAATTGCAACTCCTGATCACTGGCATGTACCCGTAGCCTTGGAAGCCGCCCGTAAAGGCAAGCATGTGTATTGTGAGAAACCTTTATCGTGGTCAATAGCTGAGACTTACGAAATCCGGAATGTAGTTAAGG
>CAZBZA010000504.1:0-2992 GCA_964495865.1 uncultured Lentimicrobiaceae bacterium | reverse complement strand
ATGAACTAACAATTATTTAGCCTTCTTCAACAACGAAGGAATTCCTGCTGCAAGCGACTTCTGACGGTTAAAAACACCATCTTTCGCTTCTTTAACGTCTTCGATCGTATAAAAAGCATTTGGATGAAACTGGTGAAGGGTACTAATAAAAACAGCTATTTCTTTCCTTCTTATAATGGAAAAAATGATTTTTACCTTTCCTTTTGAACCTTCAGCATTAAGAATGGTTAGCCCGAAGTTATGCGATTTTAATTCCGAAATGAGTTCGGGCGATTCACTGGAAAGTATGACTCTGATAATTGAAGTTCCTATCGACAATTTCTCTTCAAGTGTAATGCCGATAAAATTCCCCATCGCAAATCCAGCCCCATATGCTACATAACATAACCAGTTATCGAGGTGTTGCATGATCTGACCAATGGCTAGCAGCCATATTATCACTTCGAAAAAACCCAGAAAAGGAGCAATATGTTTCATCCCTTTTGCAAGGAAAATAAGTCGCATTGTGCCAATAGTCTGATCGAGAATACGTGCCAGGAATATTAATCCAGGTAGCAATACCCATGTAAAAAACCAACTATCAGAAACGAAAAAATCCATAGGAGTCTTTTTGAATTTGTGCGGCTAAATTAATGCAATAATATGGCTTGGTGTCCACAAATCCCAAATATTTGTATGAATGAACTGTAATACTTTCACTAAATTATATTTTATTGCGAACATCTGAATGTATAACTTTGTTGCACATTGTCTTAAACTTAATCTTCTAAATACTATGAACCGAATATTCTTCTACACTCTGCTTTCAACACTTTTACTTTGCCTTCCGGTGCTGGTATCGTCCCAGGAAGAAGCCCGCTTGCTGCGTTTCCCGACGATTAACGGCAACCAGATTGTTTTTTCGTATGCGGGCGATTTATATACAGTTCCCGTCGCAGGCGGCATGGCACGCAAATTAACCAGTGATGCCGGATACGAAATGTTTTCGCACTTTTCGCCCGATGGAAGTACAATTGCTTTTACGGCACAATACGATGGAAACACCGAAATTTATACAATACCTGCAAAGGGCGGAGTTCCATCCCGGCTTACAATTACGGCAACCCTTGGCCGTGACGATATCAGCGACAGGATGGGTCCGAATAATATCGTAATGGGATGGACCCCTGACGGGAAAAATATTATCTACAGATCGCGAAAGCAAACGTTTAATGATTTCATAGGCCAACTTTTTACTGTGCCTTTAACAGGTGGCATGTCGAAAGAACTTCCTTTACCGGCCGGAGGATTCAACTCCTATTCACCTGATGGTAAACAAATAGCGTACAACAGGGTTTTTCGCGAATTCCGGACATGGAAATATTATAAAGGTGGAATGGCCGATGATATCTGGATTTATGATTTCGCGGCTAAAACTACACGAAATATAACGTCCAATACTGCTCAGGATATTTTCCCGATGTGGTTTGGCGACGAGATTTATTTCTGCTCCGACCGCGACCGAACCATGAATCTTTTCAGCTACAACCTTAAAACCAATCAAACCCGAAAAGTCACCAATTACACTGAATACGACATCAAATTCCCTTCAGCCGGCGATAACCGCATCATATACGAAAATGGAGGTTTTATTTACATTTTCGACATCCGGACACAAGCTACAACAAAGGTTTCGGTGCAGATAGCCGACGACTTCAGCACTTCGCGGAATGAGTTGAAAGATGCAACCCGTTTCCTGGCATCTGTAAATCCTTCGCCCGACGGAAACAGGGTGGTAGTAGCAGGCAGGGGCGACATTTTCAGTGTTCCGGTTAAAGAAGGGATAACCCGTAACCTTACTTCGAGCAGCAATGCACACGACCGGGAAGCAATCTGGTCGCCCGATAGCAAATGGATTGCCTACCTTAGCGATGCAAGCGGCGAATACGAAATTTATATCGCAAACCAGGATGGAAGTGAGCCTCCCGTTCAGTTGACAACTGGCGCTGATACATATAAATTCTCAATCCGATGGTCGCCCGATAGCAAGAAAATACTTTGGAACGACAAGATGCTTCGTTTGCAATATGTTGACATTTCTACAAAAGAGGTAACACTGGTTGATAGATCGAAAGTATGGGAATACAGAAGCTTCGACTGGTCGCCCGACAGCCGTTGGATTTCTTACAGCCAGACTTCCGAAAACGGGATGCAACAGGTAATGCTTTTCAATACAGAAGATAAAAAAATATCTCCTGTTACTGATGAATGGTTTTCGTCGGACCAGCCAACCTTTTCCCGTAATGGCAATTACCTGATTTTTACTTCCGATCGCACATTCAATCCGATTTACAGTAGTGTAGAATGGAATTTCGCATACCAGAATATGACCAAGCTTTACCTTGTTACTCTCCAAAAGGAAACGCCTTCGCCATTTGCACCATCAAATGATGAGGTTAAAATGGATGAGGCAAAAGATTCAGGTGACGATCAACCTGAGAAATCTGAAAAACCTGAAAAAAATAAAAAACCAGGAAAAGACGAGAAAAAGGATAAAGAACAGGAATCCTCTACCAAGCCTGTAAAAATTGATCTCGAAGGCATTCAGCAGCGCATTTTAGAGATACCCGTTGAAGCCGGCAATTATTGGAACCTTTGGTCAGTGGAAGATAAAATCTATTACAACATGGCTAATGATAAAGGCATGTCGGCTAAAGTTTTCGATCTGAAACAGAAAAAAGAAACTGAACTGGGCTCCGATATTTCTTTCGATATCACTGCAAACGGGAAGAAAATGTTAGTCCGTCAGCGTGGCAGGTATGCTATGATCGACCTGCCATCGTCGAAAATCAGTACCGAAAAATACATTGATATGTCGGACCTGAAAATATGGATCGACAACAGGCAGGAATGGAAACAGATATACGACGAAGCATGGCGGCAGATGCGCGATTTCTTTTATGTGCCAAATATGCACGGCGTCGACTGGAAAGCGATGCACAGCAAATATGCC
>CAZBZA010000503.1:0-2997 GCA_964495865.1 uncultured Lentimicrobiaceae bacterium | reverse complement strand
TCGCATTATCGACTCCCGAAATCTGGGAAGCTTTAATAATCTCTTTTCTTTCCCTGGGCGACTTACGGAAATAAAGATCCGAGAAAGTCTCCGAAATCATTACGGGAAGATAAACCTTGCCATTTACCACGCTGGTATCCATCTGTTCGAAAACAAATTTGAACGGTTCCAGTAGGCGGCGGTTACGGAATTTATCGCCAAGGTTATTCACATCAAACTGCATTTTTGTATAAGCCTGGCATTGAAAGTGCTGAACTTTATCGGGATCATTAAGGGGTTTATTATCAATAATTTTTCGCAACAGCACCTCCGCTGGATTTTCCCCGGGGCGTATCACAACCTCCGAAAGTTCCATATTGGCTGGTTCCATTGTAATATCAACCATCTGAAAACGGTTACGTGTAATGGGGATATATTGGGTAACATAGCCGACATACGATGCAACCAGCGTGTCAGTTGCTTTTCGCGATTCAATGGCAAAACGGCCATCGAAACCAGTGGTGGTTCCAATCTGAGTGTTTTTAAAATATATGCTTACAAAAGGCAGAGTATCCCCTGATTTTGCCTCCCGTACCATTCCCATAACCTTGGTTGCCTCCTGAGCAATGGATAGCTGAGGAAGGGCCGATGTTAAAAAAAACAGCAGCATAATAAAGAGAAATACAGATTTAACAGCTACAAGTTTAGTCATAAAGTATTTAAAAGCGCATTACTGAGTTAAGAGTTTATGTATCATAAGTATCACAAGCCCATATAAAGCGCTGGATGTTTTACAAGAGTAACAATTAAAATATTTTGAAGTTCTGGTGGAAATGAAATTCAGGTTAAAAAACGTTAATTCAATGCTGATTCTATCTAAAACTATACCAAAACCCGGTTGTCAGGAGTTTAAATCGTCCCAGAACTCCACCGCGCGGCGCATATGAGGAATCACAATGGTGCCACCGACCAGGGCAGCAATCCCCATTACCTCGAAAAGTTCTTCTTCCGTTACGTTGTTTTCCTTACATTTAAGCAGGTGGTATTTGATACAATCGTCGCAACGGAGTACCATTGAAGCCACCAGACCCATGAGTTCCTTAGTTTTTACAGGCAATGCCCCTTCGGCATATGCATTGGTATCGACGTTAAAAATCCTTTTGATCACTTTATTGTCGGCCGCAAGTATCCGGTCGTTCATTTTACTGCGATACTCGTTGAATTGATTTGTTATGTCACCCATTTTAAAAATTAGCTTACGTTTAAAATTTCAAAAAAAACAAGATTTTCCGAAAGAAAAGGTTTCGGTTATTATCCTAGGTTCTAAATAATTCCCTCTTTCAGAATATCATGCAGATGAACAACACCAAGGTATTTTTCATTATCAACAACCAGAAGTTGAGTAATATTGCGCGAGCGCATTAAATCGAGAGCATCGCTTACCAGGGCATCTGAAGTTACGGTAAGTGGGCGAGGCGATAGTATATCGGTAGCTTTCAGGTTTGTAACATCGGTATTACCCTGAAGCATACGCCGCAAATCACCGTCGGTAATAATCCCCAGCAAATCAGCGTTTTCGGTTACAGCAGTGCAGCCCAGCCTTTTGGAAGAAATTTCGAGAATTATTTCCCTTATTCCGGTACCGGGAGCGACTTCGGGCCTTTCGTTATTGATATACAGATCGGCAACACGTAAATACAACCTCTTACCCAAGGCTCCTCCGGGATGGTAACGTGCAAAATCGCCGGCAGTAAACCCACGGCACTCGAGCAATGCAACGGCCAGGGCATCGCCCATTACCAGTTGTGCAGTTGTGCTTGAAGTAGGCGCCAGGTTATTAGGGCAGGCTTCGCGGGGCACGGTTGTATCCAAAACTACATCAGCCATTTTTGAAAGGTACGAATCAATATTCCCGACCATGGCAATCAACTTATTGCCCATCAGTTTAAGCAAAGGCACCAGCACTTTAATTTCAGGGGTATTGCCACTTTTCGAAAGACAAATTATGATATCCTCCTGACGTATCATACCCAGATCGCCATGCACAGCATCAGCTGCATGCATAAATACGGCCTGCGTTCCGGTAGAATTGAGCGTAGATACAATTTTAGCAGCAATATTGGCACTTTTGCCAATTCCGGTAACAACAACTCGGCCATTCGATTGAAGTATAAGCTCGACACAACGCACGAACTCGCTGTTAATGCTATTTTTGAGGCCATCGATAGCTGCACATTCTTCGGAAATGGTTTGCAGGGCAATCTGTTTTATTTCATCCGTAGTTTTCAATCCTTTTCAATTAAAAGTAAAGGGCAAAGATAGCAAGAATTGCCGGAATTGATTTTCAACAACCCGTTGTTACCTCCCGTCAAGGCATCAGTGACAAAGGGAATCAGAATAGAGAAATTATTCCCAGGCTCTCTTTTTGCAAGGTAAGCTGAAAAACAACAGATTACGTTATTAATAATAAATTAGTATCCCGAATAATAATAAATATTTTTTATCTGCTTATTGTTTTGAATTTAATCATAATTTTGCACCCTTTTTGGGAAGCCTGCCATATCAAGTTGAAATTCATCATTTTGAAACAGGATTTTCAATAAAATTTTCAGGATACCGATCTGCTTGAATTTGACAAAGTCAAATAAATAAATCAACAGGCTTTTCTGAAAAATCACAATCTATTGTTTTTGCGCTCGTTAGTCCGGATCTTTAAAAAAAATATATAATTAATAATTTTTTTTTTCGATTAACGCTAAAGTTGTATTAACTTTACCTGAAACAAAGACAAGCTTCAATAATCTTACTCCATATAAGTAAGGTATAGTCACGAAAGGATTGTTCTGCTTTCGCGGATTACATTGAACCAGCATAAAATACAAACAGCTGTATTGGTTTAACCACACAGCAGTATTATGCCGGGCTATTGATATGACTGATTTATAAAACTTACTACGCCAGCTAATGGTGTGAATACATGAATAATGCTCGTGGAATGAAAAAGAATGAAGATTTCAA
>CAZBZA010000502.1:0-2997 GCA_964495865.1 uncultured Lentimicrobiaceae bacterium | reverse complement strand
ACCAGCCTTATGCATATTTCAAGCAATATTCGTTTGCTGGCTTCCGGTCCAAGGTGTGGAATTGGTGAGCTTCATCTTCCGGAAAACGAACCAGGTTCGTCAATCATGCCGGGAAAAGTAAATCCAACCCAAAACGAATCGCTTACCATGGTTTGCGCACAGGTTATCGGATGCGATGCTGCAATAACGGTTGCCAATACCCACGGCCATTTCCAGTTAAATGTTTTCAAACCTGTAATTATTTATAATTTCCTGATGGCAGCAAGGTTGATTGGCGATGCATGTGTTTCGTTTAACGATAATTGTGCTGTTGGCATCGAAGCCAATCTCGCGTTTATTGGTAAGAATCTCGAAAATTCACTTATGCTGGTAACTGCTCTCAATACACACATCGGATACGAAAATGCTGCAAAAATTGCCAAAAAAGCACATCATGAAGGCACAACTTTGCGCGAAGCTGCTATGTCGCTAGGCTTAGTAACCGATGCACAATTCAGCGAATGGGTTGATCCTACTAAAATGATCGGATAAACGCCTATCAAACAACTCCTTACAAAGCCCGCAGCAATTCATTTTACTGAGGGCTTTTTGTTGAGGGAGAATAAGTAACTTAACAGGGAAAAATTCCTTTGCAAGGATAATTGGTTTACCTTTGCACCCCATATCAAAACAAACGCAGGAATGTAAAATTCAACTTCATTTACGATCATTAAAACAGGGCAACCTATGATTCAGACTATTAAAATAGGCACGCTTAAGTGGCATTACATTGAAGATCCATCTGACGAGGATCTCGGATTTCTGAAAGACAACTTTCATTTCCACCCTCTCGATATTGAAGATTGCCGGAGTGTGAATCAACGACCTAAGATCGATATTTACGATGACTATTACTTCCTTATCCTGCATTTCCCGCATTACGACCGTTGGAACCGTTTCCTGAAAACCAAAGAAGTTAAAATCTTCTGGGGCGAAGATTATATTATCACTATTGGAAAACCTCATTGGGTTGTAAGCAGCCTGTTCAGCAGCGCTAAAGAAAAAAGCGATCCTTACGAAATACTGCAGGCCGGAACTTCGGATGCCTTGCTATATAAAGTTCTCGAAAAACTGATGCAGGAAACCCTTTCACTTATCAGCAAATTAGGTATTGAGCTCGAACTTATAAACCGCGAACTATTCGGTAAAAAAGCAGAAAAAACCATTGAACGGATTTCGCTTACCCGGCGGAATATGATACTGCTCAACACGATTTTCAAGCCACAACTGAGGCTGTTCCAGAAGTTTGAATCAGGCCAGATTGAAGGCTATGCCGAAAACATGGAAGAATACTGGGGAAATATCCTCGACTACTACCAGAAAATGTGGGATATGATTGAAGATTATGAAGAGCTGATTGAAGGCCTTTCAAAAACCTTCGACTCCATGCAGAGCAACCGCACCAACGAAATAATGAAAGCGCTCACCCTTATTTCATCCATTTTGCTGCCACTCACTTTCATAGCCAGCCTTTACGGGATGAATGTAAAATTACCTTTTGGAAATGAAAATTCTATGTTCTGGATGCTGATGGGAGCTATGGTACTTATTTCGGGCGGTTTTATTTATATGTTCAAAGTGAAGAAGTGGATGTAAATCCGCTATTGTTATAACATATCCTATTCATCCTGAGTATTCTCCTGACCGGGTTTCACTATTTCACCGGGGCTCATAATACCCTCTTGCCTGCGTATCGATTCTTCATGCACAAGTTGTAACATCTGAAGCAGGAACTCGCGGTCGAGCCCAATGCGTGAACCCAGGTTAAGCCTGTCGAAAATAATATCGCTCCAACGGCGGATTTGCAAAATTGTGATATTGTTCTCCTTTTTATATTGGCCTATTTCGTCAACTATTTTCATGCGGCGGCTCAAAATATCAAGCAATTCAGCATCCATTTTATCAATTTCGCGACGTAGCATTTCGAGCTTGGTTTCAAATTCCTTATTCCCTTTGGTCTGTCTTACAATAAGAGAGCCTAAAAGTGCTTCCAGATCTGAAGGCGTAATCTGCTGATTGGCATCAGTTAAGGCATGATCAGGGTCAGAATGTGACTCTATCATCAGTCCGGCCATTTCCAGATCCAGCGCTTTCTGACTAACCTGTAGCAACAAATCACGCCGGCCACTGATATGACTCGGATCACAGATTACAGGTAAATCCGGTACCTGCCGTTGCAGTTCGATCGGCACTTCCCACATCGGTTGATTGCGGTATAACGCATGACGATAATAATAAAATCCACGGTGAATGGCTGCAAGTTTTCTGATACCAGCCTGGTTAAGCCTTTCGAGTGCTCCCAGCCATAGCGAAATATCAGGGTTAAGCGGATTTTTAACCATAACCGGAATATCAACGCCTTTGAGCACTTCCGATAACTCCTGAACTGAAAACGGGTTAACAACCGTTCGCGCTCCCAGCCAAAGGATATCAACATTATTTTTCAGGCAGGCTTCCACATGTTCGGGGCGTGCTACTTCCACCGCTGTAAGAAGCCCGGTCTCCTGCTGAACATCTTTAAGCCATTGCAATCCAACTTCGCCAACTCCTTCGAATGCCGATGGCCTTGTCCGCGGTTTCCATAATCCGGCCCTGAAAACTTTAACCTGTGGAATAGCTGCCAGTTTTCGCGCTATGTCCATAACCTGAAAATGCGATTCGGCACTGCACGGTCCGCTTATTACCAGAGGTGAACTTCCTGTTGGAATCCAATCGCTGAGTGGAATTATATCTAATTGTTTCTCCATAATATTGATCGTGTAAAAGTACACAAAACATACTTCCCAAAGTCTGCCTCTGGCTACAGATTTCGAAAATGTTGCGCTCAGGCATGGCAACAATCACGGAGAAATTTATGAATATTTACTTACCTTTGCACATTGGCTCAATAATGAAATTGCAAACATCTAATTACAAAGCATTTATGTCGGAATCGAAAAGAATAAAAATAGTTGATCT
>CAZBZA010000501.1:0-3000 GCA_964495865.1 uncultured Lentimicrobiaceae bacterium | reverse complement strand
TCATCCGCACACAGGATTCAACGGCATCGAGACTGGTTCCGCCGGCTTTCAAAATGGAGTCTCCAAGCTTAAGAACCTCAGTAAGTTTGACTTCGAACTGTTTTGCTTTTTCAGCTGGCAGGTTAGCCGGAGTAATATTCCCGGCTCCTCCATGAATGACAAGTGCGTACTTGCCGGAAGTCTGGGAACTGGCTGATAAAGCGATTAACAGGAAGCAGATATGTACGAAAAAGACTGTAGTTTTCATTTCTGATATTTTTTTTGTTGTTTTCTAAACCTGAAACGTTATTTTAAGAATGATTGCCTATCGAATCCTTCAAGAATTAAAAACTCTTGAAGGGTTTCCATAACCGAAAAGCAATTTTACCATTTTCTATTTTTCTATTTCCCTTTTTCCTGATTTTTCTTACTGAAATGCATTCGTTACAACTTCCCTGATATTTATTAAACCGAGCAAATCAGAAGCGAAAATCACAATTACCACAATTATAAACCATCGTACAAAATTTGCACCCCACGAAACAGCAAACCTTGATGCAATAAATGCCCCGATTATATTTCCGATGGCATGCGTCAACCCATAATCCCAGCGAACCTGATCGTTAAGAATAAAAACGATGAGAGCCAGCGGCGTATATAAAAGTACAATCCACACTTTTATCGCATTGGCTTTCACCAGGTCGTAACCGGCACCAAGAACTACCCCGGCAAGTATAAAATACCCTACTCCTACCTGAACGAAACCACCATATAAACCGATTGCAAAGAAAATTACAATCTGAATCCATGAAACCGGTTTCTCCATCAACGCTTCGGTCCCTTTGAGCCATTGCGAAGGTTTGGTAAGGATAAAATACATCATTACAATCATCACTACACCAACTGCTTTGCGAAAAATTTCCTCATTGATATCGGAAGCTATCTGAGCGCCAATAATTGCTCCTATCATGGTAGGAATAGCCAGTTTATTCGCCTTTTTAAAGTCAAGGACTTTTTTACGCCTGAATTCGCTTACAGATGTCATGTTCTGTAGGATAACAGCAACACGATTGGTACCGTTGGCAACATTGGCAGGCAAACCTAGAAACATAAACAACGAAAGCGAAATAATAGTCCCGCCACCAGCCAGCGTGTTAATAAACCCTACAAACACGCCTGAAACAATAAGGGCAACAACAATAGGCCACGTCATACTTAGAACATTTTATCTAAAGCAAAAGTAAGAAGAGTTAAGGCTGTTTATTTACAGATTCTCCGCTGAACAAATATCTGATCCTGCTTTCGCAGATTTTTGAGAATTCGATTGCTAACTTTCCTCATGGTTTTTCAATTTGCTATGCCTCATCCCGTAAGCAAAATACAGCACCAGTCCTATCGCCAACCAAATCAGAAAACGCATCCAGTTTGTAATTCCCAGTTCACTCATCAGGTAAAGATTGGTGAGAAGCCCCAATACCGGTATCAGCGACCACCTCCTGATAACTGCAAAAACGGTAGTTAAAACTGCTACAACAATAAAAACAAACATGGGCAACTGGTTGTGAAATCCTTTCGAAAGATGGTTACTTCCATTAAATAAACCTGCAAAAAAACCGGGACTCGAAAGCCAGATTATTGTCAGAACTACTGCCCAAATCGGTAGCAAATACCAGCGGCTATTAACATATGGCACGTTAAATCCCCGTTTATTTGGGTCATTGTTTCCGCGTGGATGCAAAATCAGCACTCCGCCCGAAACCAAAATAAATGCGAACAAAGTCCCGATGCTAGTCAGATCGGTTACTTCGGTGAGGTTCATAAAAAGTGCCGGAATAGCAACAAGGAAGCCTGTAACAATGGTAGCAAAAGCCGGTGTCCTGTATTTTTTATGCAGTTTCGCGAAGCGTGGTGGCAACAGCCCGTCGCGGCTCATGCTCATCCATATGCGTGGCTGCCCAACCTGGAAAACGAGTAAAACTCCAGCCATGGCAACAACAGCGCCCAAGGCAATGATACCGGATAACTTTGTGAGATGAAGTTTTTCGAAAGCAAACGCCAGCGGATCAGAAACGCCCAACTGACTGAAAGGTACCATTCCGGTAAGCACCAGGCTGATAGCTACATAAAGTACCGTGGTAATTACCAGGGCATATATCATGGAGCGCGGTAAATCGCGGCGAGGATTTTTGCATTCCTCAGCTGTTGTGGAAATAGCATCAAATCCGATATAAGCAAAGAAAACTCCCGAAACTCCTTTCAACACTCCACCAATCCCATTTGGAGCAAAAGGACTCCAGTTTTCAGGATCAACATAAAATGAACCCACAGCAATCACCAGCAATAAAATCCCGATTTTAATCAGAACCATAATATTTCCAGCCATTTTTGATTCATAAATACCTTTGTAAACCAACCAGGTTATAAAGAAAACAATCCCAAGAGCGGGTATATCAGCGATAAGCCTGATGCCCCCAATCTTGGGCGCTGAAATCCATGCATTGTATGCTTCGCGCATATTGGTATCTATGCCTGCCAGTGAAACACCCGACTGAAGCTGCTCTGTAACTAACTTAAATCCTTTTGATGCACTCAGATAATCAATAGCCAGGTAATCAGGGATATGAATTTGAAGCCCGTGCATTAAACCTACAAAATATCCCGACCAGGAGATAGCTACTGCAATATTACCGATGGCATATTCCATTATCAGGTCCCAGCCGATAATCCAGGCGATAAGTTCGCCAAAACTTGCGTATGCATATGTGTAAGCGCTTCCGCTGATGGGTATGGCCGAAGCAAATTCAGCATAGCACATGGCCGATAATCCGCAGGCTACGGCAGTAAAAATGAACAATAGAGATACGGCAGGACCTCCGCTGGCTGCAGCATTTCCAATTGTGCTGAAAATACCGGCTCCGATAATGGCAGCAATTCCCATGGCTGTAAGATCTCTTACTCCAAGACGGCGTTTCATCAAATCAGGATTTCCCTCGTCGGCATGACGAAGGATCATTTCAATTG
>CAZBZA010000500.1:0-3006 GCA_964495865.1 uncultured Lentimicrobiaceae bacterium | reverse complement strand
TAATTGCCCCGCTTACAGCCAATACCATGGCAAAAATGGCTACCGGAATTACCGACAGTCTTTTGTTAGCTACTTATCTTGCAGCCCGTTGCCCGGTATTTTTCGCTCCTTCGATGGATGTGGATATGTACCACCACAAAACAACCCAGCACAATATATCGACATTGCAATCGCATGGCAATCTGCTTATTTCGCCTCAGGCAGGAGAACTTGCCAGTGGCTTAACCGGAATGGGGCGTCTGGAAGAACCTCAACAAATTGTTGAAATTCTTCAGAATTATTTCGCAAAGAAACAGACACTTTCCGGCAAGCATGTGCTTATTTCGAGTGGTCCTACTATTGAGCCCATCGATCCTGTGAGGTACATAAGTAACCATTCCACCGGGCGTATGGGTTATGCATTGGCACTTGAAGCTGCACTTCGAGGAGCCCGGGTTACTTTTGTTTCGGGACCAGTTAACAATTATCCTGATCATCAGTCAATTGAACTTATAAAAGTAAATACTGCAGCCGAAATGCATTCGGCTATGAAAAGTGTATTTGATTCAGCAGATATTACCATAATGGCCGCAGCCATAGCTGATTATACTCCGCAATATCCTGTAAAGGATAAACTAAAGAAAAAAGAAGACACGATTACTTTAAATCTGATCAAAACAATTGATATCCTTTCTGATTTAGGTAAGCGAAAAAATCAAAAACAGGTACTTGTTGGATTTGCATTGGAAACAAATAATGAACTGCCGAATGCATCTCTGAAATTAGAATCTAAAAACCTTGATTTCATTGTTCTTAATTCATTGAAGGATGAAGGTTCAGGGTTCGGATTTGATACGAACAAAATCAGTATTATCGATAAAAAAATGAATGTCAGCACTTTCGATCTTAAACCCAAACAGGAAGTTGCTGTTGATATTTTTAATCATATTCTTCAAAAAAACCTTTAGTCTTTTACTCTAGTAACTAAATACATGATCCGTAACATAATTATATTTCTGTTTTTGAGTTTTCCGTTTTTTGCTGGAGCTCAGGAGTTCATGTGCCAGGTTTCGGTAAATGCGCCGCAGATCGAGGGTTCCGAGAAAAAAGTATTTCAAACATTACAATCGGAGGTTTATGAGTTTGTCAATAACCGCAAATGGACTAATTTTATTTTCAAAACTGAAGAAAGGATTGAATGTTCAATCATGATCACTATCACCGAACGAACTTCCAGCGACCAGTTTAAAGGAAAGATTAATGTTGTGCTGCAGAGGCCTGTTTATAAAACCAGCTATAATACCAATTTGCTGA
This sequence comes from uncultured Lentimicrobiaceae bacterium, assembly GCA_964495865.1. Classification (GTDB taxonomy): domain Bacteria; phylum Bacteroidota; class Bacteroidia; order Bacteroidales; family UBA4417; genus UBA4417. Next base: position 1,713 of record CAZBZA010000500.1, on the reverse strand, counting down.
ACCTGGTTGATAATGATTTTACTTTTCGTTATGTTGAATATGCACCTCTTGAGTATAATGATGATGCTTTCACCTCGAATTTAACCTCAACCATTGCCTATTACCTTTATATAATGCTTGGGATAGATGCCGATACGTTTAGTAAAACCGGCGGAACTCCATATTATGAAAAAGCACGCGCCGTTGTAAATGCAGCTCAAAATGCTCCCGATCGTGGCTGGAAAGCTTTTGAAAGTCAGAAAAATCGTTACTGGCTTGTCGAGAACCTCATGAATAACACTTATAGCCAATTTCGTGATGGATTATATTCCTACCATCGGGGAGGTTTAGATATTATGGCGGAAAACATGGATCTGGGGCGTAGTGGAATAAACGATTGTCTTGAAAGTATTCAAAGGGTTAACCGCGAAAAAACCGGGCTTTATATCGTTCAGCTTTTTATTGAAGCTAAAAGGGATGAACTCATAAACATTTATTCACAAGCCGCACCAATGGATAAAACCAAGGCTGTGAACATACTCAAGGAAATTGATCCTGCCAATTCGTCGAAGTATCAGCAGATCATGCAACAAAGCAAGTAAGCTTAATTCAGCACTATTTCTTATATTTGCTTACCAAAAGCTAAACCACAAGACATGCTACTGCATTTGTCAGTCGAAAATTTTATACTTATCCCGCAGCTGGAAATTAGTTTTCATAAGGGGTTTACATGCATCACAGGCGAAACCGGGGCCGGAAAATCAATTCTGGTCGGTGCTCTATCACTGATTCTTGGTCAACGTGCCGACACTTCCGTATTACGCGACAAAAATCAAAAATGTATCGTCGAAGGAAGTTTTATGATTGATGGTTATAATCTCAATGCTCTTTTCGAACAAAATGACCTGGATTATGAACCTACTTCAGTATTTCGGCGTGAAATAAATCCACAGGGGAAATCGCGTGCTTTTATCAATGATACACCTGTTAATCTGAATGTTCTGAAGGAAATAGGCGATAGGCTTGTTGATATTCACTCCCAGCATCAAACACTTGAACTGAATGACTCAGCGTTTCAGCTTGGCATGGTTGATTCCTATGCAAGCAATCATCAAACCCTTTTAGCTTATCGCAAATTGTTCAGCGAGTACAATTCAATTAAAACTGAACTTGACGAATGCACTAGGAAAGAGCAGCAAAGTCTGAACGAACGCGAATACCTGAATTTCCAGTTTGAGGAGCTGGAAAAAGCTAACCTTATAGCTACAGAGCAGGAGGAGGCTGAAGAGGAACTCGAAATACTTACACACGCTGAGGAAATAAAATCGCGAACATTTACATCTCTGGGATTACTTGCTGATAATGAAATGAATGTAACAGATCGGTTAGCCGAAGTCAAGCAGCTTCTTGATCAGGCAAGCCGGTTCAGTCATCATATTACTCCATACGCCGAACGAATTGAAGGCAGTCTCATCGAATTAAAAGATATTGCCAACGAACTTCGCATATTCTCCGAGCAGGTGCATTTTGATCCTGAACGGATTGAAAAACTCGGGCAACGCCTCGATCTTATTTATCACCTGGAACAAAAACACCGGGTTAAAACGGTTAGTGAACTTCAGTTAATAATGAATGAATTATCCGAGAAGCTTTTTGCAATTAGTTCGCTCGAAATCCGTATTGAAGAGCTTAACAAGGCATTGCAAATGAAGGAGAGTGAACTTTTGGAGGTTT
>CAZBZA010000499.1:0-3006 GCA_964495865.1 uncultured Lentimicrobiaceae bacterium | reverse complement strand
GAAGTAATCGGGGCTACTTGTGTGTAAATAAATTTGTAAAAAGCGGGATGCTGATTAATCTTTTGGCTCTGATTATTTTATTGGGTATAATATTTTGTCAGAAGTCAGAAGACCGAAGTCGGAAGTTTTCCCAAAAACAATGTTATCTCCTTCCCAATAGTGGTTTAACTGGCTATGAGCTTTACCATACCTATTTGTTGTCATAATAATGCAATATCAATTTTTTTGGGAACTTCGGTCTTCTGACTTCCGTCTTCCAACCTCTAAAAAGTGGAATTCCATTCAATTCGTGGAAGAACCAATCTTTTAAAATCAGTTCTTTATGCCGTAGTGCGAGGATAGTATGCCCGAAAACAAGGATATCGGGAGAATTTTCTTTAACAGAACTGCAAATTTTTGCTCCAGGGTTGCGACAACATATTGATTACAAGGGTTCTTCTTTGAGAGTATGCCGGCTATTTTTTTGGCAAGGAACTCAGGTGGTAATCCTTTGTTTTCGTCGTTTTCAATAATGGATAAGGTTTTGCTGCTTTGGGATTCGTAATCACTATTTGAAACCACACTTTTTGCCGGTTTGCGGTTTGCGGTAAAATTGGTGCGAAAATCGCCCGGCCTGATAACAATAACTTTTATGTTAAAAGGTTTCAGCTCCATCCGCAGCGCTTCGCTCAAACCTTCGACGGCAAATTTGCTGGCAGAATAAAATCCCTGGTAGGGCAGTCCCATTACTCCGCCAATGGAGCTGATGTTCATTATTGTAGCATGGCTTTGTTTTCGCATGGCAGGAAGAACTGCCTGAATCATATTTACATAGCCGTTAAAATTGATATTCATCAGCAGGTCAATGTTTTCGGGTGACGAATCTTCAACCGAACAGGAAAACCCCATTCCTGCATTATTGATCAGAACATCAATTTGGCCTTCATTTTCTAAAACAATTGAAACTGCCCGTTGTACCGAAACCCTATCCGTTACATCGGCCTGAAGTACTTTGATGCTTCCTGATAAATTATCGGGTAATGAGCGGCTTATGCCGTAGACAATATATCCTTCAGTGGCAAGAATTTGTGATGTAGCTTTACCAAAACCCGATGAAATGCCAGTAATTAGTACAACTTTTGCCATCAGTATTTTTTCAGTCGCTAAGTGAAGTTATAGAACTTTTACAGTTTCGAGGCTTGTGATTCCAAGTTTTTGGGCTACGCCTGATATCTTTTCAATGGCTGTATCAATCTGAGCATAGGTGTGGGTAGCCATCAGCGAAAAGCGGATAAGACAATCTTCTTTTGGCACAGCGGGCGAAACAACAGGGTTCACAAAAACGCCTTCTTCAAGAAGCATTTTTGTCATTTGTAAAGCTTTAATATCGTCGCGTATAAAAAGCGGAATAATTGGCGATTCTGATTTCCCTGTGTCAAAACCAAGCAGTTTAAATCCTTCGAGGGCGTAACGTGTTAAGTCCCAAAGGTGTTTGATCCTTTCGGGTTCACTTTCCATTACGTCAATGGCTGCCATTACGCTGGCTGCTGAGGCTGGCGTCATGCTTGCGCTGAAAATGAGCGAGCGCGAATTGTGTTTTATATAATTAATAACTTCTTTGTCGGCTGCAATAAAACCACCCAGCGAAGCCAGCGATTTCGAAAAAGTTCCCATGATCAGATCCACTTTATCGGTGAGTCCGAAATGCGATGCCGTGCCTGAACCGTTTTTTCCTAAAACTCCAAGTGAATGAGCATCGTCAACCATTATCGAACCATTGTACTTCTCCGAAAGGCGGACAATTTCCGGCAGGTTGGCTATGTCGCCTTCCATCGAAAAAATTCCGTCAACAACTATCAGTTTTATTTTATCAGGTTCGCAGCGTTTAAGTTTGCGTTCCAGATCTGCCATATCGTTATGGGCATATTTCATAACGCGGGCAAATGTAAGCCTGCTTCCGTCGATGATAGAAGCGTGGTCGAGTTCGTCGAGGATTACATAGTCATTGCGACCGGTTACGCTTGCTATTACTCCCTGGTTAACCTGAAATCCAGTACTGTAACATAATGCAGCTTCTTTCCCTACAAGTTTGGCAAGCTTTTCTTCCAATGCTATGTGGATATCCAGGGTGCCGTTCAGAAATCTCGATCCGGCACATCCGGTACCATATTTCTCTATTGCTTTTATTGATGCTTCCTTCACTTTCGGATGACAGGTAAGGCCCAGGTAGCTGTTTGAACCGAACATCAAAACTTTCTTTCCATTAATAAGTACCTCGGTATCCTGGTCAGATTCAATTGCCCGAAAATATGGATAAAGTCCTGCGGCCATGATCTGTTGCGGCAAATCGTATTGTTTTAGCTTAGTTTGAAGAATACCCATCGATAAGTTATAATTTATGAATTCTGAGTCAAAAGTAGAAAAAAAAGTGAGGCAACAAGCTGTTTTTTGAGCGAAAGTGTAATGGACTGAGTTTGCATTCTTTTCTAAATCATTAACAAACTAAAACATTTGTGTTAAATTCAAGGTCTGGATTGATATTTAGGATTTATGTAAACTAAATTTCCCCGCTTAATTTTAAGGTAATTTGAAACGTTTTTTCTGTGAAAGTCTGAAAGCTTATATTTTCAGTAACTTCTCCAGGTGATGATATTCAATTCCAAAATAGGATCTGGCATCTCTTATTTTCTCTAATACGCGCTCGTCCTTCTGTTGAATATTTGGGTTTTTAATTCCCACAATCATTACGTTTTTAGGGGTATGTGCATCCGAAATAAATTCAAAAACCTTGGTTTTGTAACCAAAGTATTCAAGGATGAGGGCGCGGATTCCATCGGTCACCATTTCGGCCTGCCGTTCGAGAAAAATGCCGTATTTCGTTAGGAAATCAAGATTATTGCTTGTTTTATGGGTTTCCATCTGCCGCCTGATCTGTTTGTGGCAACAAGGCGCAACTACTATTAAATCAGCCCCGGCTGTAATTCCTTTGAATATTGCATCGTCAGTTGCCGTGTCGCAGGCATGAAG
>CAZBZA010000498.1:0-3010 GCA_964495865.1 uncultured Lentimicrobiaceae bacterium | reverse complement strand
CCAAGAATCAATACAAACGAAACATTCGACGAAGGGAAAAGAGCCGGGTAACCCATATCCAGTCCAAGGCTTCCGATATTTGAAACTACAAACGAGCCGAAACTGTTTGCCGAAAGGCCGTAGGAAGGAAATGCAAAACCCCAATCCATTGTAACAGTTTTGATAATGCGATATACCCAGCCTCTCAGAGGCCATGGGATACGTGCCAGCTTATCTTTCATCTGCATGGTTTTGTTTTCATCGCCCTTGCGCGATTGATTTACTTCATCCTTCATAACTTTAATTAACTCTTCGAGAGTAAGGGTATCAGCCTCTTTGATCAATACTGAACTCATTTTCGAATCGCGGAGTAAAACACTTACCATAACATCAATATGATCGCGTTTAACCACATTTCCACGTTTTATAAAAGTGTTTAATTCAGGGACTTCCTGTTTTAAAGCCCGGGCAGCGGCAAGAATAAAAATATGGGTTAATGTGGCTTTAATACCATTTTTCCGCTTATCGGAAATAAACAATTCTAAATCGGTTATATCAATTTCTACAGAACCGAAAATTTTAGAATCGACAGGTCTGCGGTAAATGGAAGAGGCAACTTTTCGCCATGAGGAGTTAAGTTCAGCTGGAGTTTTCATGTTGTAAAAATAATTCAAATTGCGAATTCTGTGCTATTACGTTTTTCATACTTTTTTTTGATTATCTAATAATATATCATTCCTATCAGGATAATTCCTTCAAATATTCACTACCTTTGAATGTATTAGGCTGACAATCATGAAAAATGCCTTCAGCATAAAAGGGATTAGTCTCTGGTTTATACTTTTTTCCCTCTCGGGAATACAATCCTGCGAACCTCCGGCTACAGGGTTCGACGATACCGAAGAAGCTGTTTATTATACCAGAACTCAGTTGGTGTTTGCCCCTCAACCTGATTCTTCCATTCGGGTAATGACCTGGAACATACGTTTCGGGATTGGCCGTGGCGAGTGGTTTGGCGATGCCTGCGGTGATAAAGTGGTTTACACGGAAAATGAAGTTCTGGAAAAGCTTCAGTTGGTTGTTGACAGGATTAACCTTGTGAAACCCGATATTCTGATGTTGCAGGAAGTTGATATCAATTCAAAACGATCGGCGTATGTAGATCAGCTTCGATGGATATTGGAACGTACAGATTTCAACTATGCCGTATATGGTTTACAGTGGAAAGCGCAATTTATACCAAGCGATGGATTAGGCCGGCTTCATGAAGCTAATGCAATACTATCCCGATGGCCTATCGGTGAATCCACGCGAATTCAATTACCTCTTCGGCAGGATCAGGATGCACTGACAAGATATTTCTACGAACGGTGCTGTATGGTGAAAGCGAAAATTGAAATTCCCGGATTTTCTGCCTTTTATGCATTAAACATTCACGCATCGGCTTTTGCCACAGACGACACAAAGCACCAGCATATCATTGCTTTTAAAGATGAAATGGATAAAATAGCAAACGATGGCGGCTGGTTTGTTGCCGGTGGCGATCTGAATACTTTACCTCCGGGATCTGATTCCACTGACTTTTGCTACGAAGATTTGTGTGCCGGCGAGTCATTTCACCAGGCTGGAGATGATCCTTTGCACAAAGACGGAAGCAATTATGCTCCTGAATCGCAATGGCTTACAGATTTGTATAATCAATACGAATGCGCTGTAAATCTTACAGATTACCAACAAAACCAGGAATTGTATTTTACACATACTACCCGTCCGGAACATACCTGGGACCGCACACTGGACTTCCTTTTTACAAACAGCCGTTGGCAAATCGGATCAACCATAACCCATCAGGATTTTTTTAGCGATTCCGATCATGCTCCCGTGAGCTCGGTAGTTATTGTAAAAAAAAGAAAGTGATTCCAGGTAATGAAATCCATATATTGCCGAAGAATTAAAATCCCTATCAAAGGCGGTAAAAAATATTAATGAAAAATAGCCTTTACTGCATTGAAATCCTTACTTTTGACAAATACAGTTTGCTAAATATGAGAAACAAATACCTGACAAAGTATAGCCGGATCCTGCTTTCACTTTCTGCCTTTACGCTGCTATTCAACTCCTGCGAACCTCTGGCAACAAGCTTTGAAGACGTTGAAGATGCCATTATGTATTCCAAAAGTATAAAAACTGATCCCCCGGTTCCCGATTCAACAATCAGGGTAATGACATGGAATATCCGCTTTGGAATCGGCCGGCAGCCTTGGTTTGGCGATGCCTGCGGCGACAATACGGTTTTTAAAAAAGAAGAAGTTATGCCTGGGCTGGAAGCAGTGGTTGCGCGTATCAAAGAAGTAAAACCCGATATTCTGTTTCTGCAGGAATGCGATGTGAAGTCGAACCGTACCGCATATATTGATGAGCTTCAGTACATACTGGATAATACTTATTTCAATTATGCGGCTTATGTTTCGGAGTGGAAATCGGAATTTATCCCCAGCGACGGTCTTGGCCGGATGGACATGGGACTGGTGATACTTTCGCCCTGGCCAATTACGGATGCAAAACGTATAAACCTTGCAACACGCGAAGATCAGGCCGGGATTGTGAACTATTTCTACCTCCATTCCTGTATTGTGTCTGCCAGGGTAAAAATTCCGGGGTTTAAAGAAATTCCTCTGCTCAACATTCATGCATCCGCTTTTGCCACTGATGATACCAAGAAAAAACATTTCGAAGAGTTCAAGGCCGAAATGGACAAACTCAATGCAGCAGGTGAATATTTTATTGCCGGCGGCGACCTTAACGAATTACCTCCCGGCAGCGATTCTACTGATTTTTGTTACGAGGATATGTGCCCGGGCGAATCGTTTCATCAGCCCGGTGATGATCCGCAGCATAAACCCGGCAGCGATTATACACCTGAAATTGAATGGCTTCGTCCTATTTACGAAGCGTATAAATGTGCTTTCCCACTCAATGAATACCAGCAAAACCAGTCGGCGTATTTCACTCATACTACTCGCCCTGATCA
>CAZBZA010000497.1:0-3012 GCA_964495865.1 uncultured Lentimicrobiaceae bacterium | reverse complement strand
TTAAAACACATCGCAGGAATATTCTTCATAAATCAGGAAAGGCAACTATCCCGGAGTTAATATTTGAGCTCAAGGAACACGGATATTTGTAAAAAGTTTCAACGAACGCGCAACTTAGCGAAATTAGCGTAGCCTTGCCTGATACAAGCAGGGTTCTCATGAGCGAAGCGAATAACAAAGCGGGTTTTTGAGCGTAGCTCAAAAACCCGCTTTTGCTATAGCGTTTATTATGCGTTTGTGTTTTTCTTTTTGTTTGTAAATGAATTCCTGTCAAAGGTCTGATTCACTTTTATAAAAGAAAATGGTGCGCATAGTTTTAAAGTTATTGCTTTCCACCAAGGTTTTTCTGGAAAAATGCATCATAAAACCCTTTATGGTCAATAACCCCATTTTCTTTTGCATACTGCAACCAATCGTTAATAAGAGAATCCCTTTTTGCAGGAAACTGCTGTGATAAATCATTCATTTCTCCAGGGTCTTTTTCAAGGTCATAAAGCTGCCAGGTGCCTGTTCCGAAAGGCTTACCCAATCGCAGGATTTTCCAGTTGCCTTTGATATAGGCTTTCCCCTCAAACAACTCCCAGCCCATGCCTTTCTCAGCGCTCAGCGCAGTTGTTTCTCCACTCAGCAGCGGGAGGATGGATACCCCAATGGGTTGTTTTAAAGGGGTACCATTTTTTTCCTGCGGATAGTTAGCTCCTGCAAGCGCCAATACCGTTGGCATAATGTCAGAAACATGGATGAAGCTTTTATACCACTCACCTTCGTGCTTAATTACGGATGAAGGCATTTTGATGATTAATGGTGCCCTGATACCACCTTCCGAAGTGAAACCTTTAAACATCCTTAACGGTGAGGAAGATGCTTGAGCCCATCCCGGACCCATATCGATTAAAGAGCCGGGCAACCCCTTGTTTTCAAGCGTATTATCAAACGTGCCTAAATATTTTCCATCGCCATTGCCCGGGTAGGCAGAAGCTGGTGCGCCATTGGCACCATTGTCGGACATAAAAAGTATCATGGTGTTGTCATACAATCCTTCCTGTTTCAGGTAGTTTATGAGGCGGCCAATACTCATATCCAGGTAGTCAACCATGGCCGCATAAACCTCCATGTCCCGCGCATACTCTTTTTTCTGCTTGGCATTGAGGGATTCCCATTTTGGAACTCCGCTGGGTGCAAAATCGTTAACATCCTTTGATATAATTCCGAGTGCTTTTAGGTTGTTGAGCCTGAGGTTGCGCAACGAATCCCATCCCATGTCGAATTTTCCCCGGTATTTTTCGATGTATTCTTTGGGTGCATGCAACGGATCATGGGGGGCAGTGTAGGCAGCATACATAAAGAAAGGTTTATGGTCTGCTTTGTTTTTTTCAATGTAGCTTATCAGGGTGTCAGTATAGTTTCGTGTTGAGTAGAAATCAGCCGGAAGTTCTGCCACTTTTTTCCCATTCACCCTGTAATCCATCACCTGTGGAGGGGATAAGGGCTTTTGGTCAGCGTAATGGCTTCCTCCGCCCTGCAACAAGGCAAACGATTCTTCAAACCCTCTTCCATCCGGGGTTTGTCCTTCTTCTTCTCCCAGATGCCATTTGCCTGCCATATAGGTGTGGTACCCATTCTGCTGCAATATTTCGGGAAGGGTCACAACCTGATCATTCAAATGTCCTGAATAACCGGGCAGCCCTTCTAATGCAGGATAAGTCATTTCGCTCATGATACCCAGGCCGGCAATATGGTTGTCATTTCCTGTGAGCAGCACCGAACGGGTTGGGGAACAGGTTGGCAAAACGTGAAAATTAGAGAAGAGCATGCTCTCCTTTGCCAACTTGTCGAGAACCGGTGTTTGTATGTCTCCGCCAAATGGGCCGATGTCGCTGAAGCCTAAATCATCAGCAACAAGAAGGATAATGTTAGGTTTGGATTGAGTCTCATCCTTTTTATTTTTCTGTTGACTTGAACTGCATGCTGACACTAAAATCAGGACAAGCGTGCATAAGATAATGTTTTTCAGCGATTTCATATGTTAGATGTTTTTAAGTTGAGTAAAACTTATTTACAATCGTTACTGCACAAATTTAAAAAAAAAGGATATACATCTCCTTACTCTCACTCTTTCATTCACCGTAATATTGGTATAGCTTTTTTATTAAAAAGTACACAGTTAATTTTACTTAATAGCAAAGTTAAGAATTCGACGGTACTATGTTCTACTCCTTAATAGGTATTTTAGAAAGAATATCTTAAATATTATAGTTAGATTTGTCCTCTCATCTAGAAATTCACTCATGGAATGAAAGAGAGTACTTCAGATAATAACATATTCTTTAAGCTTATTGAAACTTATGGACCTACAGGGTTTGCCGGAATTGATCCGAACGATCCCCTGATGGTTGAGGCTGAAGAAATCATGGAAAAGAATGATCAGTTTTTTTATTTCGGTGACCTTATTCTCTTTCAAATTCTCTATACCAGTAAACGAAGCATGGAAATGCTCGGCGTGGAACCTGCCGAGCTCAGTACACTCAAATTATACCAGGTGCTACACCCTGATGAAATGGAAAGAATTATTCGTTTTAAGAATATTTTAATGAAAATTGCGCATAACCTGTTTTTGGCTAAGAAAGGATTTAAATTGTTGTCAACTAAATTCTTAGTAAGAAATGCTAAAGGAAAATTTATCAATGTAATATCGCAGTGTTTTATCTATTACAGTGAGGTTCCCTATAAATCAGTTTTTGTTTTTGAAGTCCACACCAATATTGACTGGTCTAAAAAACACAAGTCAGGTCATCACTACTACCTGGGTGATAATTTGTCAAATTTCAGATATCCTGATGAGGAATTATTGAAGATAGCAGAGGTTTTCTCAAAACGCGAATTTGATATCCTTCATTTGCTTGAAAAGGGTTTTAGCACTGACCAGGTAGCTGAAAAATTATTTTTGAGTCCGAATACGATCAAAACACATCGCAGGAATATTCTGCACAAATCAGGAAAAGCAAGTATCCC
>CAZBZA010000496.1:0-3022 GCA_964495865.1 uncultured Lentimicrobiaceae bacterium | reverse complement strand
ATCTGACCTTCAACCGTTTTTATACTTACTTCCGAAATAAAGTATTGCAATTCATCAACCTGGTATTGGTTTCCAGCCTTGTTAGTGTAATTCATTATGCTTTTCTGCAAGTCGAAACCATTGACATTGTGTTTAAAAATGAATTTTGGGGCAACTGGTTTTTCATTCTCTTCACCGCATGAAGTCAGAAATGCTATCAGGCTGATTAGGAGCGCCGTTTTTATTGATTTTGTAATTATCATCAGATCAGTTTAAGTTTATCTTTACTAAAACGAACAAAACTACCATTTATTACACGTTTTTAGCCTTTTAAATAAACCAGTCAGATCATATTTAAAAAGCTGAATAAAAAATGAAACCGGGCATGTTTACAAAAATCATGAGTGAATTGTTTCTATCTTTGCACCCCTTTTAACAGACCGGCGAGCATTTTTCAAGCTCATAAAGTTCCGAAATACTAGTTTAAAAGTCTGTTTAACACATATTTACCATATCAGAATGAAATTCAAAGCAGGAGATAAAGTCCGGTTTCTGAACTCGACAGGAGGAGGAACCGTAGTAAAAGAGATAAATGCATTTATGGTTTCGGTGGAAATTGAGGATGGGTTTGAAATACCTACTCTTTCCAGCGAACTTGTAGCCATTGAACCCGCCGGAGCATCAGGCGATTTGTTTTTAAACAGGAATGAGCGCCGGCAAGAGAAACCGGTTGAACTAAAGCCTGAGCCTGAACCAGAAGCAATTGAAAACGAACGCATCAGCCGTATTGTGCAGCGCGGTGACGGACAGGCAGCTCCAACAGGCGTTTATCTTGCATGGGCTCCTTGCGATCAAAACCGCTTACTGACAGGAACAATGGATGTTTTTGTGGTGAATAATACAGCTCATGACATTCTTTATACTTTCTTCCTTAAAAACAAGGAAGGAAATTTTTCCGGCATCGATTACGGCTCAGTACCTGCCGAATCGAAGCTGGTGATCGAGAGTATAGTTCGCGAAGATATCGGCATATGGTCGAACGGCGTGATGCAGGTTATTTTTTATTCCGATGAAAATGAAAAGGTTTTGATGCCGGTGAGTGCAACATTCCGTATCAAAGGATCCTTGTTTTTCCAGGAAGGCAGCTACCACGAAACCCGTTTCCTGGCCAACCAGCGTGCTATTGTTTATACCGTTTGTGAACTGAACCGGGTTCCCAGCACTTACGAACAAATACTTAACGAGAAGGAAAACCGCGAACCATTGCCTGCAGCCGCCGAACGTTTCAGACCCGAAACGGCTATCGATCAGCATCGCACGGCTCCCAACGAAGCCGAGGTTGACCTACATATTTCAGCTTTGCGACAGGATTACAGCAAGCTTTCACCACACGAAATCCTTACCATTCAATTAGGATATTTTGAGCGGATGCTGGGCAGTGCAATTGCGTATAAATTCAACAAAGTAATATTTATTCACGGAATCGGAAACGGAACACTGAAACAGGCAATTCTGCAACGATTGCAGGAGTATGAGGATATTGAATTCCGCACAGCCTCTTTCGCAAAATATGGAAATGGCGCTGTTGAACTTGTTATTCACAGGAATCAGTAGGCCTCCGAAAAGCATACTTCCGATATTTTATTGTTTGGAGAACTACACTTCGCCCTTTAACTTATCGGCCATATTACTGAGTTAAACTTTTAATACGGTTGTTATGAAAAAAGTATTGTTATTATTGGCGGAGGGCTTCGAAATTTATGAAGCAAGCGTATTTATCGATGTTATGGGCTGGAACCTGTTGGAAGGCGACGGATCAACACGTTTATATACCTGTGGATTGCAAAAACAGATTAAAAGCACTTTTGGCCAGGGATTTATAGTTGATCTTACTATCGACGAAATAAATGTTGATGATTTTGATGCTTTGGCTATCCCCGGCGGATTTGACGAATATGATTTCTACCGCGATGCTTACAACGAAAAATTCCTCGATCTGATCAGGAAATTTAATTCCGGGAATAAAATTATTGCCTCAGTTTGCACAGGAGCACTGCCAATTGGGAAAAGCGGAGTACTCAACGGTCGCAATGGCACAACCTATAACCGGAATCCACAAAGGCACGAAACATTACGCAGTTTCGGGGTAAATGTACTAAACGAACCGCTTGTGGTTGACAAAAATGTTATTACATCCTGGAATCCATCAACAGCTATGAACGTTGCATTTCTGTTACTTGAAAAACTTACATCTGCGGCAAATACCGAAAAAATAAAATACCTTATGGGATTTGCTGAAAACGAAACAAAAGAGTAATTAACTCTGCTTTAAATATTTCTATTTTTGTACATCTCATTTAAAATTCCAAACATTGAAATCTTCGGGTATAGTTCAATTTACCAGCCAGGTTTATCCAACTGCTGAAAAACCACTTTTTTCGATTGTTATCCCAACATGGAATAATTTGGAAATGCTGCAGTTATGCCTTGGAAGTATTCTGAAAAACAGCTCTTACAAGCATCAGATTATACTTCATATCAACGAAGGAAACGACGGAACCAAAGCGTGGGTTGAATCGCAAAAGTTCGACCATACATACAGCGAAGCCAATATCGGTGTTTGCTATGCGCTGAATGCCGCGGCAGGTCTGGTAAAAACCGATTATATCCTGTATCTGAACGATGATATGTATGTATGCCCTGAGTGGGATAAATTTCTCTGGGAAGAAATACAGATGATGCCCGACACCCATTTTTTCCTTTCGGCAACTGCTATCGAACCATTTGATGCGCGTAAAAAGATTGCCATCGCACCGTATTCATTTGGCACTTCTCCGGCCGATTTCCGCGAGCAGGAATTACTCGAAAAGTATGCTGCATTGCCAATGAATGACTGGAATGGTGCTTCGTGGCCGCCATGCGTGGTGCACCGCGATACCTGGAATGCGGTTGGAGGTTACAGTGTAGAGTTTTTCCCCGGTTTTTATTCCGATCCTGATTTTTCGATGAAACTATGGCAAATGGGTGTGCGCCAATTTAAAGG
>CAZBZA010000495.1:0-3024 GCA_964495865.1 uncultured Lentimicrobiaceae bacterium | reverse complement strand
AATTAAAGAAAATAAGAAACAGTTCCTCGACTTGTTGTTGTTGGCTGATGAGCAGGAAAATATGATTGATAAGTATTTGCCGGGTGGAGACTTGTTTGCTTTATATGACGATGATTTGAAAAGTGTTTGCGTTGTGGTGCCGATAAATAGTGAAACCTGCGAGTTGAAAAACATAGCGACATACGCGAAATATCAAGGCAAAGGCTACGGTAGAGCTTTGATAAATTTCATTTCTGATTTCTACAAAAACGAATACAAAACTATGCTTGTCGGCACAGGCGAAACGCCGCCAATCTTGTCGTTTTATGAAAGTTGTGGATTTGAAAAGTCGCATAGGGTAAAGAATTTTTTTACTGACAATTACGACCACCCTATTTTCGAGGGCGACATACAACTTGTTGATATGATTTATCTTAAAAAGGATTTATAGGAAAAGGTATTACAAATAAAATACCGTAATAGGACTAACCCTGACAAAGAAAGGTGTCGTAAATAAATCGAATAAATAAGAGTATATGGAAAGGAAAGTAGGATATATTTGTTGATGTAATCTAGCGCATACTATGAGAAGACAACAAGTGAAATTATTCCTAATAATAACTATTGTGACCTTTTTCCTGATAGGTTGTACCCAAAATAATAAGCATACTCCGGAAAAAACCGTTAATAATATTTTCGACCAGACAATATGGTATGTCGATTATGAAACCCCGAATTCTACAGGGACACTTAAACGAAGCAAATGCCTTGACACTTTAGAAAAGAGTTCAGAAAAACTAATTGATGAAATAAATTTAAAATTCCCCAAAGTAGGACTTGAGTTATTAAAAATCAGTAAAGACACAATCTATATAAATGTAATAAATAGTGATGTTTTAACAGAATCAATGGGGACAACTGGTTCGAACGAATTTATTGCAATTACAACATATACTTTGACTGAAATTGATTCCATCAAAAATGTATACTTTGAAATGGTAGATGGTAGTCATGCAGGAAAAGGTGTAAGTACAAGAAATAGTTTTAAGACAATATTTGAAATCAAGTAATTACGCATGTTAACAAATATTACTTCATGGGGTCGGCACGATTGCTTGGAGTCCCGGTTAAACTAAAAAATCAACGTCCCTATAAGACTAAACTAACAATGAAGATGCTCTTAATAAATCGAACAAATCAGAGTGTAAGTATAGGGAAGTGGGATATATTTGTTGATGTAAGCTAGTTATGTGTAATCTTATGACGACACTACGAAACATATTGGCAATAGTAATAATTGGACTGACTTTTCCTCTTTTTGGACAAGTTAACTCTAATGACACTGTTTTTATTGAAAAGGACAGTTTACTTGGAACTGCACAATCAATTTATTTCGACTGTAATAGAAATAGCAAATTCTACGACAGAATTAGCAATTTTGAGTTTAGTTTATATGAATCAGTTATTTATAAGTATTCAACTGACTATTTTAAAGAAAATAAACTCACTTTAACTAAAAGAGAACCAATCATTCCTTTGGCTAAATGGGTGATATTGAAACAGTATAAAGGAAAATATTATGCATATCATCCATGTGATTTCTTATTTCATTTCAAAGTTTCAATTAACGACACAACCTATATAGAATGGACAGGCGAAGGGCCAGTTGCTAATAAAATCATCGAACAAAAGAAAATTAATAACAACACATATAAGTTTAAGCTTACTGGTATTTATGACAAAGACAGAGTGCTTAAAATTCATATCATTGACAGTAAAAGGGGAATTGCTATATTTGAGGAAATATACGGAGGAAGCGAAAATCGGTATTTAATGATTTGTGCCGACAAAATAAAAACTGTTCCTATAATAGTTAACAACTGTGAGACATATAAACAAGTTGAATTATTCTTTGACTCTGACCCTAAATTTGAAATCCCTATTATTACTCCAGAAATAATTGATAAATAAGAGCTAAAAAAAGGCTACCCCCAGTTGGCGCGGATTTGTAATCCGTGCCGGTACAATTATTATTCCTGCCACCATAAATTAATGCCTCCGTTGCTAGCGCGGATGTAAATCTACAGCCCTTCATTCCCAACATATCCCCAAATCATTTGTTATAAACTGTCGGAAAAAATCAGAAAAAACGATATGACAATGGTAAATACTAAAGAGCTATCGGAGCAACAGCTAGAAGAATTAATCGGAATAGTAAAAGCCCGTTTTGAAAAAAACATGAATCGCCATACTGCTATTGTATGGGCTGAGGTGCAGGCAAGGTTGGATGGCAATATAGAAAAACTTTGGTCGCTCAACCAAATGGAAGTTACCGGCGGTGAACCGGATGTAGTTGGCGTGGATGTAAAAACAGGTGAATTTATTTTTTACGATTGCTCAGCAGAAAGCCCTAAAGGCCGCCGCAGCATTTGCTACGACCATGCAGCTTTAGAATCGAGAAAGGAATATAAACCGGGGAATAGTGCAATGAAAATGGCCGCTGATATGGGCATTGAGCTTTTATCCGAAGATCAATACCGGGAGTTGCAGAAACTTGGAAATTTCGACACCAAAACTTCAAGTTGGGTGAAAACACCGGCTGAAATCAGAATTTTGGGTGGTGCCTTATTTTGCGATTATCGCTATAACCACGTTTTCGTATATCACAACGGGGCCGAGTCATATTACGCGGTTAGAGGGTTTCGGGGTTGTTTAAAGGTTTAGTTTTTTAGTCATTTTTACAATTTTTTGCGTCCTAATGGTAAAATAAAAACTTCAAAAGGCTCCGAATCTTGTAACTACTTCCTGGTTTTCTAATTTCAACTTATTGAAAAAGAGCGAATTGTAGGATCGGGCTAAAGTTTCATTACTTTTACAAACTAAAACAATCCCGGTTTTGATTTATAGCAGAATTACCCTTGCTTTTCCTGAAAAGGAGGAAAAACTTTTCCTGGCTAAATACTTTACCGATTCGCTGGTACAAGTAAGAGTTTCGCTGGTACTGGTTACCATTCTATACGGTGTATTCGGGTACCTCGATTCGCT
>CAZBZA010000494.1:0-3027 GCA_964495865.1 uncultured Lentimicrobiaceae bacterium | reverse complement strand
ATGGTATGTGTTTATTTTTTTTCAACTATTCAGGCACGATATTTCGTCCATGCATAACATGCATGGCTATTATTATTCCACCATGCATTAATTGGACGGCTATTATTATTCCACCATGCATTACATGTATGGCTGTTTACATTCAATCCTTTCAGGATTGGGGGGATAGGACGAAGCCCGAAGGGCTTCAATGTCAATAACCATGGGTGAAACCCGTGGTTCATCAATATCCAGTTCCGATCACAACCCCGAATGGGGTTGAATAGCTACAAATTACGTTCTTAACTATTGCAGACATCTGTCTTGTATCGGAATTACACCATGCATTAATTGGACGGCTAATATTATTCCACCATGCATTACATGAATTTCTGTTTACATTCAATCCTTTCAGGATTGGGGGGATAGGCGATCACTAATTTTTACAGGTATAGGAATAATTCCATTATATTTGTGTTACAAATCCTGTTAATTTCATAACAATGAGCACTTATACGCAAATTCTTTATCAGATTGTATTCAGCACTTACAACAGGGAACAGACCCTTTTAAAACCTAACAGAGAAGATCTGTACAAATATATTTGGGGTGTTTTAAAGAATAAAAATTGCCATTTATATCAAATCGGTGGTATATCGGACCATTTGCACATTGTAACGCATTTACATCCGTCGGTTGCCCTGGCATCATTAGTTAAAGATATAAAATTAGCAAGCTCTGAACATATAAAGGATTTTGAATTATTCCCTTCGTTCAATGGCTGGCAGAGTGGCTATGGAGCCTTTACATATGCTTTCAAAGATAAAAACCGATTGATAGCGTACGTTCAAAATCAGGAGAAACATCACAAAACCGATTCGTATAAAGAGGAGTTAATCAGCCTTTTGGCAGAACATGAAATTGAATTTGACGAGAAATACCTTTTGTGAGGACATACTCCCATATTCTTTAGCCAAGGGGATCAACATGCAAAAAAATCTATGCCTGATCCATCACCCAAAACCCGAATCATAAATCATGAAATCCGGAATAGAGAGCGTAAATATCTTCATGTAAAAAAACCGAAGAACCTGCTAAACTGGTTTTAACCTGCCATATAATCCTCATTCATTTCATCATCCGATTTAGTAAAAGAATACTGGTAATCCATCGGAATAATATCAATGTATTCCTGAACGCTGCCGCCCGAAAAACAGATATCGATGATATCCTTACCTGTTTTTGACAAAGGCGCTTTATTGTATTTAGCCAATTCCTTTTTAAAGAAATCTAAGAGAATCTGAGCACCTGCATCATACCCATCCTCGCCAACTTCAGGTTGTTTGTAGACTTTCAGGAAACGTGATGGAATTTTGGCGCCTTCGATAGTAATATAGTTGAGTTCGTACCCTAACAACGGTGAACGTGCCGGCTGATACTGATCGGAACGCAGTTTTGCATTTCCCCTCCGCGTCAGGTATTCGCGCATAAAAAGCTGCGGTTTGAAACCCACTTTCCAGACTCCGATATGCTGATTAGGCGTGAGCGTATAGCGCGTCCGTGGGGTGTTTATTATTTGGTCGAGGAGCATATTGGCATGTGGAATCAGCTCGCCGGTTGCAAAAGGCCAGTATGAACCTACACCTTCGCTTTCCATATTACCGCTGCTGATAATACTCGGATTGGCAAAACCACGCGGAGCTACCAACCTCCACAACCACGCCAAGGCCGGCGGAAGTACATGAAAAATACCGATAATGCCGTACGAAGGATTTTCCCTCGACGATGGCGGAGTGCGCACTCCAAAACTACGAACATCAACTGAAACCTGTCCGTTTACAATTCCCGGCACAATTTCGCGGGGCACTACAATGCGCGGATTTGCACATTTTACTCCCGGAGCATCCTCAACATGATCCCAGATGAGCGCCGTACATTCCGGTTTCGATTCAATATTGAGGAAAAGCAGCGGTTTTTTAACTTTTATCGAAAGTTTTTCGAGGAAAGGATCATCGCCATAATCCTTAACTCCATCAACCCGGATAAACCAGGCGTTTTCTCCGTCGAGTATGGAAAGTTTTCCGTTATTTTTCTGTAGCGAAGGATGACAAAGCGCCATATCATCAGCCACCGGGCTGAATGTACAGAACAAAGGAATGGAAATCTGGCGCTTTTCGCCCGAAATCATATTTTCACCAATCAGTACCTGACCCTCCTGTTCCCGAACAATATGTCCGAGCATCTCACTTTTCCCGCCACCGCTTGCACCTTCGTGCATAAAAGTGGTTATATTATCGTAAGGACTCGAAACCTGCACTGCTGAGCAGTGTGCTGTAATCCAGCCTTCTTTCTCTCCTTTATCAAGCAGTACGCCGTATAAACCTTTCTTCGCGCTGGGACCAGGATACAGATTATAAGCATATACTTCGTGAATTTTTTCAGTACGGTTATGCACTACAACCTGTTTCCCGTTAAAATGAGTATGGCGGAAAGTTGGCGCTACATACAGAATACTTTCAATCTGGAAACCCGCAGGTAATTCATCAACTGAAAGCATCTTTTGAAGCATTGCCAATCCAAGTGAGAAAAAAGCAGCATTGGCGGGTACTACAGCAATTCCACCAGAGCCAATTCCATCGCGGCCGGCGAAAAAGAAAAACACTGAAAGTTCCTGTTTCTTCAACCATTCGAAAGTTTCGGATTTCAAATCCCGGAAAGGATATCCGTATTTATCGGCGAAACGAACTTTATCGGTCGGTTTAGCATCGGCTATTACCATGGTTTCCGGATCGCGGCGGCGCATATACGGATCGGTAAAATTGGCCGATACTCCGTTTTTAACTTTATGAACTATTGCCTCGGTATAAATTCCCTTGCCGGGAATATCATAATTTACCTCAAAAGTAGTATTTCCGGCCGAACCAAGGGATGCTTCCATCAATTCGGCGGTATCATTAAACAAGGTGTAATTCCTGCATTCCGTTAATAATGTATATATATCTGAGGGTAAATCTATTCGTTTTTCAGTGAGTTTATTTATCAGTTCTT
>CAZBZA010000493.1:0-3039 GCA_964495865.1 uncultured Lentimicrobiaceae bacterium | reverse complement strand
GCCACTGATCCCGAAGTTGGGATCAACTGGACAGATACTACTCATACCATTCGCACCAATCCTCTTTTAGCTGGTAACTCCCGCGATATTTATTTCCTGAGCCAGTGGCTGGGATATCCTATGCACCTGAGGAACACTGGCGAATGGCTTACACAAATTTCTGACAGTACAGGTGTTAGCTATGCATCAGTAGCTTTCGATGATGAAACCATACCCAGTGTGATCGGAATGGGATTGCGCGATGCAGTTTATATGCTCGAAAAACGTGGAATCAAGGTTCAGTTCAGTGGTGTGGGACTGGTTAAAGAACAATCATTGCCGGCCGGAAGTAAAATAATACCCGGAACACCTGTATTACTAAGCCTTGGTTTAAAATAATAAACAAACATAATACTTCAATGACCACTCTGTCGGACATATTACGAAACGTAAACCCAACGCAAATTAAAGGCGCAGCTGATATTGCTATCAGCAGCATTACCTATGATTCGCGTGAAGCTTGTGCCGGAAGTATGTTTTTTGCAGTTAAAGGAACCAGGGTCGATGGTCATAGTTTCATTGAGCAGGTAATTGGAATGGGAACAGTTGCTGTTGTTTGTGAAGAAATCCCGGAAACGGTCAACAATAAAGTTACCTATATTAAGGTAGCTGACAGTAGCATTGCTGCCGGCATAATAGCATCCAACTGGTTTGGCAATCCCTCGGAAAAACTGAAACTTGTCGGTATTACCGGAACAAACGGCAAAACAACCACAGTTACACTTCTTTTTAACCTTTTCAGGGAACTCGGATACCATACCGGGTTACTTTCAACCATCCTTAACAGGATTGACGACGAAATAATACCTGCTACCCATACAACTCCTGATGCGATCCGCATGAATGAGTTACTAAACAAAATGGTGTTAAAAGGATGCAGCTACTGCTTTATCGAAGTTAGCTCACATGCTGTAGTTCAAAACCGTATTGCCGGGCTGACATTTGCCGGAGGAATTTTCTCAAATATCACCCACGATCACCTCGATTTTCATAAAACATTCGATGAATATCTGAAAGCAAAAAAGCGCTTTTTCGACGAATTACCATCAACCGCCTTTGCTCTTACAAATATTGACGATCGCAACGGACAGGTCATGCTGCAGAATACCAAAGCGGCTAAGCATACTTACAGCCTGCAAAGAATGGCCGATTTTAAAGGACGTATCATCGAATCGCCACTCGACGGACTGCATCTCGATTTTGACGGGAATGAAACATGGTGCCGGCTGGTCGGGAAGTTCAACGGCTACAATCTATTGGCAGTATATGCAGCCAGTGTTTTGCTGGGGCAGGACAAACTGGAAGTACTAACCATCCTCAGTAATCTCGAAAGCGTTGAAGGTCGTTTCGATTATATCAAATCACCACAAGGCACAATCGGAATTGTAGATTACGCGCATACACCTGATGCGTTGCAAAATGTGTTGGAAACCATTAATCAGTTGCGGACCGGTAACGAAATGCTTATTACCGTGGTAGGTTGCGGCGGCGACAGGGATAAAGCCAAACGCCCGGTTATGGCACGCATTGCAGCACGCCTGAGCGACAGGGTAATACTTACTTCCGACAATCCGCGCAGCGAAGTACCTGAGGAAATAATTGCCGAAATGCTTGCCGGTGTTGAAAAAGAAAATTCCCGTAACGTGCAGAATATCACTGACAGGCACGATGCCATACGAATTGCATGCGCTATGTCGCGAAACAACGATGTAATACTTGTTGCCGGAAAAGGTCACGAAAAATACCAGGAAATAAAAGGTGAAAAATTCCCTTTCGACGACAAAGAAATACTCAAAAAATACCTGCTCTAATTAACCCGAAATAATTAATAACCAATAATTAAGGCCACATGCTCTATTACCTCTTTACATGGCTTGATGAAGCTTACAATATCCCCGGAGCCGGAATGTTTCAGTTCATTTCCTTCCGTGCAGCTATGGCTACGATATTTTCGCTTTTCATCTCGCTCATTTATGGTAAAAGGATCATCAACTACCTGAGCAGGATGCAGATAGGCGAAACTGTCCGTGAGCTTGGCCTGGAAGGGCAAATGGCTAAAACGGGAACGCCAACTATGGGTGGGGTTATAATTCTGGGTGCAATCCTGATCCCGACACTGCTTTTTGCTAAAATACTGAATATCTATATCCTGCTCATGCTTTTTGTAACTGTTTGGCTGGGACTAATTGGTTTTCTGGATGACTACATTAAAGTATTCAGAAAAAATAAAGAAGGACTGGCAGGCCGATTTAAAATCCTCGGGCAGATAGTTGCCGGTTTAGTGATTGGTTCCGTTTTGTATTTCAACCAGGGAATTGTAATACGCGAAAGAGTTCCTGAAAAAAAAGCAACAGTTCAGGAAGCAACGTCGCTAACGCCTTTCGAACAGGTTAAAGACCACAATACCAAATTCAAATCAACACCTGTAAAATCAACAAAAACAACCATTCCATTCCTTAAAAACAACGAATTTGATTATGCCATTCTTTTGAAATGGGTTGGCGATGATTACCGGAAATATGCATGGCTCATCTTCATCCCTATGGTAATATTTATCATAACAGCCATCTCAAACGGAGCCAACCTTACTGACGGAATGGATGGGCTGGCAACGGGTACTTCAGCAATTATTGCCATAACACTAGGATTACTGGCATGGGTGAGTGGTAATATTGTGTTTGCTGATTATCTCAATATCATGTACATACCTAATACAGGCGAGCTGGTTGTATTTATGAGTGCTTTGGTGGGTGCCTGTGTTGGATTTCTATGGTACAACTCCTACCCTGCCCAGGTATTTATGGGCGATACCGGAAGCCTGGCACTGGGCGGAATTATCGCTGCATTCGCCATCATGATACGCAAGGAATTACTCATTCCTGTATTATGTGGAATTTTTATTGCCGAAAATCTCTCTGTGGTTATGCAGGTATCCTACTTCAAATACACACGAAAACGGACAGGAGAAGGAAAGAGAATATTCCTGATGGCACCGCTACA
>CAZBZA010000492.1:0-3047 GCA_964495865.1 uncultured Lentimicrobiaceae bacterium | reverse complement strand
TTCATGGTTTTGAATGTTGATTAATGAAAGGTTTTTATAAGTTGGTGTTTTGAAATTATTGTTTCAGGTCAGAGGAATCCATTCCTGAAACACAGCATACACAGTCCGGATACAAGTTTTTCATATAGTTTGATTTTGAATTATTTTTAAATTATTTCCTTCCTTCATCACCATTTCCACCATTACGCGGGCTACTTTTTTTTACGAAATCATCGGGTTTGAAGAAAAAACAGAAAGCGCGAAGCCCGGTAAGGAGTCTAAATATTTTCAGCTGGTATGCCGGAAATAAAAAGGCAACATTCGGGTTCGAACGACAATTGATTTCGATAAAATTGGGAGGGAGATCTGTTTCAGACCAGGTAAAATGTTCTATGTTTAATGTATCCGGGTTCATGCGAGCTAATGAGTTGGTGTATGCTTTTGATAGTATTAACTATCAAAAACATTTTGATGGATTGAGGATGAACAGTCGGATTAAAAAACGCTGCACATTACTGTTTGTAATGGGTAGGTAATTCGATGCGAAATTAAAGGGGTATATTAAATTATGGCTATCCAAAACGTACAAATCTTCGTACAAAACATACAAAGTTTTGCGTTTTCGGCCCTATTGCAGTGTTTTAAGATTTATGCTACTTTTACCCTTTATAATTGTGGATCAAAAGCAGGTTTCGGACTTGCTTTATCCTCTTGCGAAATAGAGCGTTTACAAACTCACTGCATTTTATGTTCAGAACTATATTTTTGCTTGCTCCCGTCTTTGTCAGCATTTTTTGGGCTTTTGCCCTGGCAGGAAATAAAAATGAATATAGTACTCCGAGGTTGTTTCTCTCAAAGTTTATGCTTTTTGCAGCCCTGATATTTACAGCTCACTTTTTATATTTTGCACCTTTCCCCGATGTTTATATTTATTTTGATATACCCCTGCAACTGGTTGGGATAACAATTTTTCCGCTGTATCATATCTATTTCCGATTGCTGACGGTGGACAAGAAATTCTCGTTCAGAGCCCATACCCGGTATTTTATTGTTCCATTGATAATTGGCCTGGTATATGGTTTCGCTGTACTATTAACTCCCTTGGATGATTACAAGTTGTGGTTGTACCATTTGCTGCCGGAAGCAAAGTCGGGTCCGGCTATAACATTTCTGACCGTGATGCGGATAATAGTTAAAATTACTTTCATATTGACTTTAATTATATCAATGATAAGTAATTACAGCCTGATGAAAAAATATGGACATATAGCTGAGCAGTTTTATTCGGATATAGAGGACACAAAACTGAGGAATGTTAAAAGATTGAATAACTCACTTCTGGCAATCGGATTTGTTTCCCTGGTAATTGTACTGATAGGGCGGTTTCTTATTATACCATTCGACGCCTTGATTTATGCCGGATGGTCGATGTTTGCATTCCTGCTGTTCATTATGGGCGATTCGGGAATAAAGCAGAAAATCATGAATCCTTCCTGTGAAGTGGAAGTAAGTAATCCTTTTTATGAGGTTAACCCAGGTGGGCTAACGGCTAAAGACAGCAAAGCTTTGCTTGGAAGGATTATCAATGAATTCCACATCAATAGGATTTACCTTAACAGTGAACTTACTATTATGGATTTAGTGAAAGTGGTTGGCACTAACCGCACTTATATTTCATCAGTGATTAATCAAAATTTCAATACCAATTTCTGCTCCTTTGTAAATGGTTTTCGTATTGAGGAGCTCGAACAGGTAATGCTTTCAAATCCAGGACTTAGCAACGAAGAATTAGCGCAATGTTGTGGCTTTGGCTCTGTAAATTCTTTAAAACGTGCTATATCTGCAAAAAAAGGTATTTCATTAAAAGCTTTCAGACTGGAATCCGACAATACAAGAAATTCAGAATACCCTAAGAATTAAACCTTTTTCAACGTAAACGAAAACGTGCTTCCCACTCCAGGCGCGCTGCGTACATTTATGGTTTGGTCGTGAGCTTCGATGATGTGTTTAACAATAGCTAATCCCAACCCTGAACCACCTTGAGCACGCGAACGATGTTTGTCAACACGGTAAAAACGTTCAAACAGGCGCGAAATATGCTGTTCCTCAATACCCACGCCGTTATCCGAAATTTCTATCAGGTAGTTCTCGTCCATATCGTAAAAACTTACTTTGGTGCGACCGCCATCCTTGCCGTACTTTATTGAATTGAGCATCAGGTTTGTGAGCACTGTACGTATTTTCTCCTTATCGGCACGAACCAACATATTATCGTTGTATTCAGCGGCAAATAACAGTTTAATCTGATTTTCGGTGGCTGTAGGTTCAAGAAATTCCATAACTTCCCGGGCCAGCGCCGTGATTGAAAAAGTTGAAAGAAGGGGAGTGGCTTCACCGGTTTCGAGCCTCGAAATAACTTCAAGGTCTTCGACTATGGTAATCATCCTCTCGATATTTTTCTGCGATTTTTGGAGAAAATCAACATTTATTTGCGGATCGTGGATGCCGCCATCCATCAGCGTAAGAATAAATCCCTGCAGGTTAAAAAGCGGTGTTTTGAGCTCGTGCGAAACATTGCCAAGGAATTCGCGGCGGTAAACTTCCATCTTCTTTAACTCATCAATCTCTTCTTTACGGTCGTTGGCCCAGTTTTCAACTTCTTCATTTACTTTCCCTATTATGTCGCCGTGGATATTTGTTATCTGTTCCCTTTTATCATCTTTGTTCAGTTTCTGTTTGTGTATCGATTTGTAAACCAGCTTAATGCGGCTGTATATAAACCGTTCGAGCGAATACCTGAGTACATAATATTGTATAAATATCAGAATGATAAGCGCAGCAGGTACCAGAAGCCAGTAGTATGGTTTACTTTCGATCCTTTCAAAAAGCAGAAATAATGCAGCAGCCAGCAGCGACAGGATTACTGATAGAATTATAGCAAGTCGTTTAGGTGTGGTTTCGGCCATTTGGGGATGTGAGATGTGGGATGTTGGATGTTTGATGTGGGATGTGTAAAGGGTTTGAAGAGTTCAAAGGTTTAAATGTTTGAAGAGTTTGAAGAGTTTGAA
>CAZBZA010000491.1:0-3052 GCA_964495865.1 uncultured Lentimicrobiaceae bacterium | reverse complement strand
TTAAAACTATTCACTTTATTTTTTAATTACTTTTTCAATCTTGAGAGTTCTACTATTTAAGTCAGAAATTTTTAACAGATACATACCAGTTTTGTAAGTGCTACAATCTACTTTATATGAGTTTTCATTAATTGTTCTTTTATCTATTAATAATCCTTCGCAATTGAATATTTCCAAATAAAAAATGTCGTAGGGATTTTCATTAAAGGAAATTGAAAAACAACTGCTGAATGGATTGGGATGAATTATTATTTCAGGTTGTTTTTGTTTGTCTTTGATTGCAGTCGGTAAAACAACCATAATACCAGAGTTTAGGATATCTGTTAAAAAACCTAAATCATAATTTTTAGCGGTGATAATGCAAGGGAAAGAACCAATAGTGTGAGGGGTACCTTTTAATAAGCCCGTTGTTTCATTAAATTCAAAATCTTCAGGGATTACGTCACCAATCAATGCAAATGAGTCAATGGTACTAGTGCCTGATACCTGGAGTTGAAATTCATAATATTCATTTAAATATGCAGTGTCATAATATTCAGAGATTATTTGAGGATAGAACTCCTGGATATAGCATGAATTATAAACTGTGTCCATATAAATATTTGTATCACTTTTAGAACAACAAAGTAAATCCTGACCACCACCTGCATATCCGGCACCACCAATACCACTATAAAGCAAGCCATTTTTGCTCCCGATTCCTTCAATCCAGATATCCGAAATGCCACCCACGTATGGGGTTGAAAAGAAAAACTGATTTCTTGAAATACCAGTTATATTAACTGGGTAAATACTATCACAAATTAACAGTGCATTTTCAAAGCCAACATAATAATTATCAATTATTACACTATCTCCAACTTCTAAATCAAAATCATAAATAATGCCTATTTCTTCCGGCAGCCCTTTTGAGAAGTATACTTTTTTACTTATCGTGTCTTCTCTTAAATAACCAACCTGATTCCAGTCTTGTTGAAGAGAGTCGCGAGATTCATAAACTCTAAAAAATGTACTGTCATTAAATATTACCTCACCTTCAATTTTATTTGTTTTAGTACCACCACAATATTTGATATTCCACGACCCTGCACCATAGTAAACAGTATTCCATATTTTTGTCGAGTCTGCAATTTGATATGCGCTCTGGCTAAAAGTCAGATGAGAAATCAACATAACGATTGTTGAGAATAATATTTTCATTTTTCAGTATTTGACTGTAACGACGGAGTGCATTGTAAAAACGAGAATTTAAATTGTTGTTCAACTTCGATTGGCAACAGTTTTTATTTCAAGACAATTAATTTTTTAAAGTATCTCTTGATTTCTCCATTCTTGTCGAAGAACCGAACATAATAAGTTCCAGGACTAAGATTAGAAATATCTAATTCTAAAGCGGTATTATTATTGAACTTATATTCTGAAAGGACTGCTCCGTCAGTATTCAGAATTTCAATTTCGATTTCATTCAAATTTCTTATTCCAAAAGCCTTGATTGAAACGTTTACTCTTGCCGGATTTGGATAAATTATGATTTGACCTGCATTTTCCCGGAGAGTTTCGTTTGTATTGGAAGTATCTTTAATTTTCAACTTTATCGGTCTTCTGATAAGCGTTAATCCAGTTGCGATTGAATTTGTTACCTCACAAAAATACTCACCTGAATCTGCATATGTCACAACAGGAAATTCCAGAAAATAATCCGTTGCACCTGGAATTGTATCTCCATCTTTCAGCCATTGATACTTATTAAAGGTCCCTCCAGTGAGACATTCCATTCGAAATGTAGCATTTAAAGCAAGGGTTGTATCAATTTGGCTGCAGATACTATCTTGTAACCAATACGCAAAACCGGTTATGGATACTAACGGTTCAATATCTTCAAATGTAAGTGAATTATAACCTAAAAATAATGTTTGTACATTAGGAAGATTTAATAATGTCAAGGGCAAATTGTCGAGGTTATTGGAGTATCCATTAATATAAGTGAGATTAACCAGATTACCGATTTCAGCAGGAATACTGGTGAAATTATTTTTAAAGAACTGGAAATCCTCAAGATTAGTGAGATTGCCTATAGATGAAGGAATTTGATTAAGATTATTAGCAGCAAAATTTAACGTTTTTAATTTTGTGAGCATGAAAAGTTCCCCGGGTAACACGCTGATATTATTTTTTCCCAGAATTAAAGTTTCAAGATTTGAGAGGTTGCCAATTTCTGATGGTATTTCCGGAATTCGATTTGCATTTATGGTTAAGCTAATAAGTTGGGAACAATTCCCGATTGAATGCGGTAAATTAGAAATTTGATTTAATGGTAATTGTACTATTTTCAATGATGTAAGATTACCAATTGATTCTGGTAAAGCCTGTAAGTTGGCATCTTCGCCATATAGATATTCCAATTTTGTCAGATTCACAAAAGTTTCAGGCAAATAACGGACAGGAGTGAAACTAAAATCGAAAAGTTTGAGATCGTGTAAATTTCCGATAGCGGCGGGGAGAGAATCTATTGTACTGTATCGCAAGTTTAGAGTGTCAAGAGTAGCTAAATTTCCAATAGTGTAAGGCAAATTAAGAATTGAAGCACCCGAAAGATCAAGAACAGAAAGACTGTCGAGGTTTCCTATTTCATCAGGAAGATTTCCAGCCAGATTGTTGAATCCTAGATTTATTCGAACAACTCTATTGTTCTCAACAACAATACCTTCCCAATATTCAACCATGGAATATTCTTCAAGCCAATAATTGCTGTTTATCCAATTGTCGCCATTGGTGCTGTTGTATAAAGCAACGAGTGCCAAAGAATCTTGTTCAAATACCTGCGATCTACAGAAATTTGATGTGAAGAACACGCAAATAATAATTAAAATTTGTTTCATATTCCGGATTTTTAAAATTAATGTCAACAGCTGACTATATGGCAAGAGCAGGAATAGATTGTTGCTCAACTGTCCGCCTTGTTTTTAGATAACAATTACTTTTTTTGTACTCACTTTGTGGTCATCAGTGATTATTTTCAAGTAATATATACCCGGTGGAGCTATAATTTTAT
>CAZBZA010000490.1:0-3056 GCA_964495865.1 uncultured Lentimicrobiaceae bacterium | reverse complement strand
GTCAAATCAAACATATTAATTATCCTTCAAAAATACCTAAATTTGATCTTTGCTAAATAAGGCATTCATAAGTCTGACGTAACATGAACTGTTAGAGCCATAGTGTTGTTTCTTACATAGTTGAATTTGAATCAGAGTAAAAATATCTCACACAATATGAGTTTATTAAAAGCAAGTGTTTTAGTAATTGATGATGATGCGGATGTGCTTACCGCTGTGCGGCTGTTGCTGAAAACTGAACTTCAGGAAGTAGTTACTGAGAAAAATCCCGAGAATATTCCCTCGCTGATTACTTCGCGCCCGTTCGACCTGGTGCTGCTGGATATGAATTTTAACGCCTCCATCAATACCGGAAACGAAGGTTTGTATTGGCTAAGGCGTATCAAGGAAATGAAACCCGGCATTTCGGTTATTATGATCACGGCATATGGCGATATTGACCTGGCAGTGCGATCGCTGAAAGAAGGCGCTTCGGATTTTGTTGTAAAACCATGGCACAACGAAAAACTGCTTCATACCATCACCGAAACTATCAGAAAAAGAGCACAGGCATCAACCTCCGGAATGACAACGGTTTTAAATAAGAATTCATTTCCCGAACTGATAGGCCACAGCAGCGTAATGCTTGATATTTTTGCGAAAATCGATAAAATAGCCCCTACTGATGCCAATATCCTTATCCTTGGCGAAAACGGTACAGGCAAAGACCTGATTGCGGCAGCCATTCACAGGAAATCATTGCGTAATAAACAGGCTTTTGTAAAAGTGGACATAGGCGCGCTTACAGAAACTTTGTTTGAAAGTGAATTGTTTGGCCATAAAAAAGGTGCCTTCACCGATGCCCGTGAGGATCGCACAGGCAGGTTCGAAGCTGCCAGTGGCGGAAGTTTGTTTTTGGATGAGATCGGGAACATTTCGCTGCAGCAGCAGGCTAAATTGTTGTCGGTGTTGCAAAACCGGCAGGTAACGCGACTTGGCTCCAACCAGGCCATCCCCTTCGACATACGCCTGATATGTGCTACAAATCTGCCTATGAATGAATTAGCAAATGAAAACCGCTTCAGGAAAGATCTGGTGTACCGCATCAATACTGTTGAAATCGTAGTCCCGCCTTTGCGGAAACGCAGGGAAGATATCCGCTTATTAGTTGATCATTTCGTAAAAATGTATTCGGCTAAATATTTTAAAACAAATATTTCATTTTCCGAATCAGCCTTACAAAAACTTGAAGAATACCGTTTCCCCGGAAATGTGCGTGAATTGCAATATATTATTGAGAGAGTGATAATTATGTCGGATGGAAATGAACTAACGCCTGATGAAATTATTTTCTCGCCTATAGAATCATCCAATCAAACCATTTCATCACAAAGCGATGAAACGAAACTGAGCAACATCGAAAAAAACACCATTTTACGTGTAATTGAAAAGAATAACGGCAACATCACCAAAGCCGCAAAGGAACTGGGAATAACACGTACAGCTCTGTACAGAAGACTCGGCAAATATGAAATTTAGAAAAAACAATTACGGAGTTATCCTGAGAGTTGCGCTGCTGGTAATCACACTACTTGCATTTGCTTTCACGGTTCTGCAAAAACATTATATTTTCGATCTTGTACTAGTGCCGGTGATTATCTTCCAGGTTATTGATTTTTACCGTCTGCATAAAAAAGCCCAGGACGAAGTGGAGCAGTTTGTTGAGTCCATTCATTACCGCGATTTCTCGAAATATTTTAATGTAAAACAAGCGCCGGTTGAAGTGCAATCACTACGGCAGGGATTTAACGAAATCAATACTACCTTTCGTATTGTAAGCAAAGAGAAGGAACAGCAGTATCAGTACCTGCAGAAAGTCCTGGAACTGGTTGATACCGGAATTCTTTCCTACGAAATAAAAAGTGGCGAAATCAAATGGATGAATGAGTCGCTGAAGAAAATACTGGAAGTTCCTTACCTGAAAAGCATTCATTCGCTGGACAAAAGAGATCATGTGCTTTATTCACAAATTGTAGATTTAGCGCCCGGGGAACGAATAATCAGCACCATTCACCGCGAAAAAACCAGTCTGAAAGTGGTGTTATCGGCAACAGCTTTTCAAAATGATAATGAGCAATTTAAACTTATTGCGTTTCAAAATGTAAACGAAGTATTGGAAGAAACTGAGTCGAAAGCCTGGCAAAAACTTCTCAGCGTTATGACGCATGAAATTATGAATTCGGTAGCGCCTATTTCGTCGCTGGCCAACACATTACAAGGCAGGTTAAAGCAGTTTAAAACAGAACTTCATGATCCTGCAGGCATAGCAGAAGACCTGGAACTTGGCATTGAGACCATCCGAAAAAGAAGCGAAGGATTGTTGAAATTTACCGAAACCTACCGTAACCTGAATAAAATTACCAAAGCAGCACTGGCAAAGGTTTTTATCAGTGGGTTATTCGATAACCTCCACCGGCTGATGCAGCCAACGCTTGAGCAGAAGAACATTGAATTGACAGTAATTTTAAAAGATCCGCTGCTCTCGGTTGAAATTGATGCCGGCCTGATAGAGCAGGTTCTTATAAACCTGATTCTGAATTCGATAGATGCTGTAAAAGCTAATCCTGACCCAAAAATTGTTTTAAGCGCTTACACCGATAACGATAACAAGATTATTATAAAGATAGCCGATAACGGAACGGGGATGTCTGGAGATGTATTAGAACAGATTTTTATACCTTTTTTCAGTACCAAGAAAAACGGCAACGGCATTGGGTTAAGCCTTTGTAAACAAATTATGATGGTGCACAAAGGAAGTATAACGGTTCAGTCGAAGGTGAATGAAGGAACGGCGTTTTATTTGAGGTTTTAGAAGCAATATAATATGAGATATATTTTAGGCATGTGCTAAATTTCTTTACCCACCCCGGCCCTCCCTGAAAAACTGGAGGGAGTGGATTGTGCAAGATTTTGGTTCACCGATTTGTAGAAAATTCAACTTTACCACAACGCCTTATCCTGGTAAAAATCAAGTAATTTGGTGCGGAGAATGTAATTGTACTTAATCGATACCAAAT
>CAZBZA010000489.1:0-3059 GCA_964495865.1 uncultured Lentimicrobiaceae bacterium | reverse complement strand
TAAGCACTTCGCTGCCCGATGTGGTGTAAACTGAATATTCTGTCGCCTGGTTTAGGGTTGAATATATTTCGAGGCCGGCATAGGATGTAAAAACCTTAAAAGGATTTAATGCTTCGGCCATTTCGGGTGTTGAGGTAGTAAGATCAAGGTTAAAAGTACAGCTGAATAAACCTCGTCCGTGTGAAGCTGCAAGCACCGTATTATCTGAAGTTCTGAGTGTTAGCATATCCACACGCACATTGGCCATTCCATTGGTTTGAGGTATCCAAACCACATTGGCATCATGCAGGTTGCTGGTTGACCATACGCCTAATTCGGTTGCAATAAGTGCCTGTTTGCTGTTTTGCGGCTGATAGATGGCCCAGCGTACCGGCATATCAGGCAGATTGCCCTGCACTTCCTTCCACTGCTGTCCGCCATCAAAAGTTTGCCAGATGGATGAAATGCCGTAATTACTGAACGTAACCAGCAATGTGTCCTCCGAACCACCCACCGATACGGATGAAACATTGGCAGTTGGAAAAGCCGGGCTTCCGATATCGGTTGCAACAGGATCAATCAATACATCGGTGACTTTAAACAGTTTCCCGGAAACGGTTCCCAGGAAAAGATTAGCCGAAAAACCCGCGCTGAAAGGCGAAACTTTTACATGCGAAAAATAGTTTGTACTTCCTGTACCGGCGTTTATAAAATACTCGCCGGTATTGGTAGGGATATTGTCAATGATAAGCAACGAATCAATCATACCACCATAAAAATCGGCGGCATTGGCAAAAAGTATATTTTCGGAACTAAAATAATCGGCCGGATTAATAAATACACCGCTATAAATTCCAGGGTTATTCACATTCTGGTTGTTATTGAACATGTAATACCGGTTGTAATAAATAGAGGTAAAGAAAACTGATGGCGTTTCTTTGTCCCAGAAGCAATACGCTCCGTCGCCACCCGAAATCATATTATAAATGGTGAGTGGCGCTCCCTGGTAATACAATGTGCCGTTATCTTGCAGCCCGCCGATAAATTTATTTTGCCCGGCGCCAGGGTGTATTGCTCCCGTGTAAAACTGCAAGGTATTGTAATTCTTGTTTCGCTGGATAAAAACAGGAGGCACAGCATTTCCGTTTTCGGTATAAAAAACACCGCCATCAGTACCAAAAAGTATTTTTTCTGATGATCCGGGTTTATAGGTAACAACATGCTGATCGGCATGGATATAATCAATTCCACCGCCATAATACATCTGCGCCCAGTCCGAAAGATGCGACCAGCTTGTTCCGCCATTGGTTGAGCGCCACTGGTCGAGACCGCCGGCATAAATAACTTCCGGATTATTTGGATCCACGCCTAAAACCATGGCATGCCAGGCCAGGTTGGCCCAATCCTGCGAACCTCCGGGTAAATTAACCGGATTCCATGTTACGCCTTTGTTATTGGAGCGATACAAATACCGGCCATAATAGTAAAGTTTATCACCCGGATTCTGAACTCCGGCAGCGAATGCAGCATATACCACATTGGCATCGGAAGGAGCAGTTGCAATTTCGACCCTGCCCCTGAGTGGGTATTGTGAACCGGGTTGAATCAGAGCGGCTACATCTTCAAATTTCGTCCAGCTACCCACTGTGCCCTGATCCGAATAAAGCAATACAGCACCGCCAACGCCCTGGATATTTTGCATGGTTCCTACATAAATGCGGCCATCAGCGCCTAACGTAACATTATTTACACAATAAGGAACTGTGTTGCCGGTAATATTTGGCAGCACCTGTTGCCAGTTTTGTCCGCCATCAGCCGAACGATACAAGCCATCGGAAGGCTGGCTCTGCTGATTTCCGTAGTATTTTCCCGAAGCAACACCTGCATATATCACGCTGCTGCCCGATTCGTTGCGGACAACCACTTTTGTGACGTATGAAAACTGAGAAGTAGAGGACAATAAAGTCCAGTTCTGCCCGCCATCGGTTGTTTTCCATATTCCCACTCCGCGTCCGCTCGATTCGCGGTAGGTAATAAGAGCAGTCTGAGCTTCGCCTGTACCCACATACATGGTAAGCGGATTGTTGGGATCGATTGTTATACAGCTGATTGCCAGGTTATCCCACATATCGTCAACCGGCTGCCATTCCGAAAATGCGGAAGTAATGTTATTGTTATACCACAAGCCACCGGTTACGCCACCGGCCCAAACTTTATTATTTACAAGCGGATCCCATATAACCGCGCGGGTGCGGCCTCCCATTTCGGCGCCTGTGCTGTTCCACTGAAGTTCGTAGCCATCAGATTTATATTGTTTCGACTGCATTTGTTTCATTTGCTGGTATGCCATTGGAAGCCGTTCAGCAGTAACACGTTGCAAGGCTGGGTCCATGGTTGTAAAAAATTCCTGCAGAGAAGCCATATCGGGTGAACCGGCTTTCTTTTGTTGGCCTTCCTGATCAGATATCAGATTTTTATATGGCATAGCCGTTTCTTTAATAAATTGCTCATGCGCGGCACGTTTATCAATTTTGTGCGACGAATCGAGGCGGAGCAAACCGATTGCCATTAAAACCAGAGCGATCATAAATAATGATGCTGCATTGATAGTTAGAAAATGTTTAATCTTTGTCATAGTTTTATATTTGTTTCAAAATTAACACAAATCCAATACACATGCAGTTTACGGGCATGAAATATGAGAATAGTTCTTAACTTTCTGCCAGGATGAGGGGCAACATGGCGACAAGGAGAGGGGAGACAAGGAGACAAGGGGAGATTTCCATTTAATAATCGTCAAAATCATGTTTCTTTACCAGAAAAACCTTAACCAAAAATATTTCATTTGCTTTGCAATAATTTTTGCCATAAATTTGTTACTTATGTAACCAATAAATTTCTGTGCTATGGGAAAGTCAAAGGATAAAGAAAATAAAGAGGTTAAGAAACCTGCTGCCAAATCGTTAAAGGAAAAACGCCTCGAAAAGAAAGAGAAGAAAGCCGGTAAGGTATAATTCTCCCATATTGTTAAATCTTCACACTACTTGCACCGGGGCTAATCTCTCCCCGGTTTTTTTGTG